>NZ_JBMFMW010000005.1:0-24819 GCF_049970475.1 Desulfurococcus sp. | reverse complement strand
CTGAATAGATGCAGGGAACAGTAAGCCACCCTCTCAGGGCGGAGAGGAGGTCAGAATTTAATCTTGGCTAAGATGACTTTAAAACCGAGTGATGTCCCCCACCCCTAACACTTGTGGTCATCGAGGCCGTGCGGCTCTCCTCCCACAAGCTCCTCTAGGTGGGAGCGGGGCTGTCGTTTCCAACTATGTTGTCAAAGGGGTATAAACCTGTATTACAACCAAAGGCCTCACCCATTAGGGCTGGAAGAGGTTGATTAATTTATTAGACCGGTGATCCACAATATAAAGTAATAACTTAAGATTAATTTAGAACCGGTGATCCCATGGATACGGATGAAAAGGTGAAATTGGCTACACGCAATGTCCTCGAGGTAATAACAATCGAGGAGCTCAGGAAGATCTTCGAGGATAAAGAGCGTCCAAAAGGATACCTCGGCTTCGAGCCCAGTGGATTAGTCCATGTTGGATGGCTTGTCTGGATGTTTAAGGTCAGGGATCTCGTGAACGCCGGGGTCGACTTCTACATCCTGGAGGCAACGTGGCACGCCTACATCAATGATAAGCTAGGTGGGGACATAGAGATGATCCGTAAGGCTGCTAGATACACGAGGATAATACTAGACGCAATAGGTGTACCTGAGACAAGGATTAAGTATGTTGATGCCGAAGAGCTGGCAAGTGATAAGGAGTACTGGGGATTATTATTGAAGGCGGCGAAACACAGTAGTCTAGCGAGGGTTAAGAGGGCGCTTACTATAATGGGTCGTAAGATGGATGAGGGAGAGACAGATTTCTCGAAGCTGATATATCCATTGATGCAGGTGACAGATATATTCTACCTAGATCTTGACATAGCCCTTGGTGGAATGGATCAGAGAAAAGCCCATATGCTGACTAGAGATATAGCTGAGAAACTAGGACGCAGAAAACCAGTTGCACTCCATACCCCGATAATCACGGGGCTCCAGGGCCCCAGTGGGAGAATGGAGGGCAGGGAGTACGATGAAATAGCCTCAGACGTTAAGATGAGTAAGAGTAAGCCTGAGACAGCAATCTTTGTCCATGATCCACCAGAAGTCGTCGAGGAGAAAATACTTAAAGCATACTGTCCACAGCGAATCACAGAGTTGAACCCTGTGATAGAGTTAAATAAATACCTGTTATTCCAGCAAGAAGGCTTCAAGCTAGTGGTTGAAAGACCCGAGAAATACGGGGGAACCATAGTGATCGAGAGTTATAATGACCTGGAAAGAATGTATGTGAAAGGCGAGATACACCCATTAGACTTGAAGAAGGCAACAGCAAATGCATTGAATAAGCTCCTAGACCCTATAAGGAGACGAATAGAAAGTGATCCCATGGCAAAGGAAATCTTGGAAGAATTGCTAAAGGCAAAGGTTACAAGGTAGAATCATGGATTAGTTACTAGGGAAATTAATATCATAAGCTTCTAGCTTGTGAATCTTTAAAACCCGGCTAATTAATCACAGTAGATAATGGGTGGGCCGGTAGCTCAGCCTGGAAGAGCGCCGCCCTTGCATGGCTTCCAGGCTGCACCGAGGTCGAGGAAAGGCGGAGGTCCCGGGTTCAAGTCCCGGCCGGTCCACTTTACACATCACTCTTAAAGGATTCTAGGAGTTGGTTTTCATAGCGGTTTATGGTGATTGATTTTGCCGCTTGACATCATGTCCCCCGTCTTCTCTCTACGCCGCCTACGAGGGTCTGCCTCCCCTAAGGAGGTGGAGAACTCCCTCAGGCGGCCTCCTCGCATCACTCATCGAGTTCATCACAGCGTCCTCAATACCTGCTTACAATAATAAATACCTTACAGCTTTTTGAGAAATAAGGACTAGGTAAAAAGGCGAGAAAAACGTCATGAACTCGTCGACCTAAACAAGGATAAAAAAGATGGGATAAGCACAAGTTTTATTGTCTAATCCTCTCCTCGACAACGATCATTGTAACAGTCGTTCTTATATCGGGGAATCTCCTTATCTTATTCGTAACTATCTCCCTTATCTTTTCAAGGGCATCTGTCTCAATTTTTAATACTATATCATATGTCCCGTAAACTACATATGCCTCCTTTACCTCGGGTATCTTGAATAATTCATCGAGGACCTTGGCCTCTGTACCAATCTCGGTTTGAAGAAGGATTATTGCAGATGATTTCGCCATCTCACTCCCCATTATAATATATATGAAGAGGAATAATAAAGATTTCTTTACAAGGTGTTCCCATTTATTATAGAATATTCTAGTAAATACCGGTTCACGGTACCCATATAAAAGAGCTTGAAGATATCTGAATCCATGGTGAAATCAGCCCACTCCATGGTGTAATACCGTTTGAATACAAGGATATATGTCCTACTATACCACGAGGATGATCCCTCAAAGAATACCGCGGTTAAAATGGTGAGGATGAACATAGCCAGAGTAATTAGTCCAAGAGAGTTGAAGTATAAGAGGCCAGTCATATTAAACCCGTTTTCAAACGACTACCTAGGCCCGTGGCTTCGTGGAGAAGTAGAGGCCCGTGGAGTACTGGTGGTAGATGCTAGCTGGAGAAAACTCACCTATTCTAAATTCCATGGGTTGAAAGGCATTCATGTAAGACTGCCGCCATTGCTACCGGGCAACCCAGTCAACTATGGTAAGCCATGCATGCTCTCAAGTGTGGAGGCTGTTGCAGCATCACTATATATAACTGGGTTCACCGAGGACTATAGCGAACTATTAAATACATACAAATGGATGGAGACATTCCACGAGCTCAACAAGGAACTACTAAAGGCTTATGCATCAATTAAATCCCTTAGTGAATTAGAGTTAACAATAATCGAGTACTGGGGCAGTAATAAGCCCTGCTAAATCAAGCAAATCAAGCTGGGGCGCGGCCGGGTAGTAACCCGCATTCTGTTTCAACCCCACATTCGTCTATGCGGCCCACACCGGTCGCGTGGCCCTCACCCCGGGACCGGGCCTTGCTCCGTACGGGACGGCCGTTTCAACGCCTCCACCACCGTCCTCCATGACTTAAGACCCCTGTTGCCAGAGGCCACTCATTTCATCGCCACATGGTGGTGGCCGTGCCGTTTCTGTGCCGGAGCCACGGGGACTACCCGTGCCCCTTTCGGGGCCATACTGCCACGGGGAGTGCGGAGTTTCCTCACTCCATCACATATCCGGAGCGTTGGTGGGGCACCCGGCCGCATTTTAATCTATTCGTTTACGCCCTAATTAAACTAGCTGAAAAACGCTCTCACGAAAAGAATGGGGATATCTCTAAGGGAATTTTTCCATAGAGTCTTTTCCACCGGCAACCTAGGGGTAGAACCTTAGGTTTCAATTAAGATCAGTTTATAAACCCCAATGGAAACCCCCACCCCTTCACTTCCACTGGAGACTATAACCTTATGATTTATTAAAATGACTAATTAAGTGATCTCATTAGTTGATCAATCATTATACAAATATATCATTATACAAACTAAAGACTGCAATCTCTTCAATATAATTGATTAATGGAGTTTCTTCGATATTGATTTGCAGTGGAAGTGAAGGGGTGGGGGTCTTGGACCCCCTGTTCCACCGGCATCCTACCCCTGGAACCAAAAGTTCTTCGAGTGGGAAAAAAGTGAAGTCTATTGAAGATCCGTCCCACTCCAGTCGCATTCCAACCCTGGAACCAGAGGTTTATGATTGATCACCTATGGTTTTCCAGTCGCAATCATACACCAGAAGTTTCGGTTCTACCCCCTTGTTTCCACTGGAGGCTTCAATGTGGGAAAGCTTATATATCTTAACCCCTTGTTTCCTAAATATGGTGAAACATGTGGATTCGGTGAGAATCCTGAATATTGGCAAAAAACCACTTGAGGATTACATTGTAGAGGTAATATTAATGTTCCAGGAGGGTAGCGACAAGCTCGTTTTAAAGGGCGTCGGCCCCAATATAAGTAGGGCTGTTGACCTATACAACATGCTTGTCTCCAGGATGGGGAGCAGTATCGAGCTCGTCAACATAGGGATCGGGAGTGAGAAGGTTCGCGGTAGGATTAAACCCTATATAGTTATCGAGATCAGGAGGAAGTACTAGCGAAGTCGCCTCTATTAACCATGTTGATTGAATGAAACATGTTTAGCCTGGACCCTATGTCAGTAAGGTAAACCAATGCATCTACTTCACCATTGATTATCTTATCTATTGATTCCTCGAGCCTTCGCGTGGCCTCAATAGATACTAGTTCGGGGTATCTATCCCTGAGATACCCATAGACCTCTATTCCTCTCTTAGATGGAATAAGCTTTAGTCTCTTCTTCGAGACGAATACATAGCCATGCCTTTTAATGCTCTCAATTATCTTCGAGTAGGTGCTTGGCCTTCCAAGGCCTAGTTTCTTCATCAATGACACTAATTCACCCTCAGTGAAGAGCGGCGATTTACTTGAATCCACCACGGATATCTCTTCCACGGGGACTTCAATGGATTCCACGGCATCCAGCTCCTTGTAAACTCTGGTTTTCTCGAAGACGTTGAAGCCCTCCTCAACTATGTTGGTTAGCAACTCTATCTCGCCGAGTTTAAACTCGTCGAAGTATACTGCGTAAATAGATTTAACGGCTTTAAACGGCTTCAGCTGGCTTGAGATGAACCGCTTGAATATTAGGTCGTAGAGCTTTAAGTGCATCCCTGTTAAAGGTATCACGGTGTTAATCACTCCCTCAGATACAGCCTTCAACAAGTCGTCGAGATCGTAGGGGTAGACAGGCCTTATTGCTTCATGCGTGCCCGGCGAGCCCCAGTGGCTTGGCCGTGCGTAGTCCTCCAGCTTCTTCCCCTCGATATACTTCATCGCGATGCCTATGCCTGTATTACTTACATAGTGACTATCAGTCCTGTGGTAGGTTATTAGTCCAGCTTCGAATAATTGCTGAGCGATACTCATCACTATACCAGTGTGTAGATTCAGTTTGGCGGCGTCGCTTAGGAGCTCGTCTGTTGTATACGGTGGTTTAGGCGTTATAGTAACTATCTCCCTACCTACCCTAACCAGTTTAAGCATCTTGGCCGTCTTCAACTCCCTGATTACCTCTGAATTCTTCCCCATGAAAACACTGTAGATGATGTTCAATGGTGAGCCAAGCTTAAACCGTATCTTCTTACACTTGTTTCTCACATACTCCTCGTACCTATCTATCACGAGCCCCAGTGTCGGTGTTTGAACCCTGCCTGCACCAAGGAACCTTAATCCATATATACCCTGTAACTCCTGGCTCAGCTTGAATCCAACCAGCCTATCGAGTACTCTCCTGTATATCTCGCCCTCGACTAGTCGTTGATTAATACCCCTCTTGTTGTTAATGGCTTTAAGGAACTCCTGTAGTGTTATCTCATGTAGCTCTATCCTCCATACTTTCTCATTATAATACTTTACGGCTAAGTAGACGTCGTAAGCTATCTTTTCACCTTCAATATCGGGATCGGTCGCTATATATACCTCATCGACCTCGCCGGCTATCTTTCTCAAAGCGGCTACAATTGTCCTTGAATCACTGAATAACCTGCTACCGCATCTTGGACAGTGATCGCCTGTGGTGAACTGTGCCCCGCATAACCTACACTTCTTTATGTACTCGTATACCGGTGTAACCCTGTTATCAGCGATGACAACACCATAGTATCCCTCCTCGCCAGTTGTTAGATCGAAGATGTGTCCACGGGTTGGTACTATGTTTAAGTGAATTATTTCCCCGCCTATTTTAACAGGGATCTCGTAGACGGTTACATCGCCGAGCTTCCTGGCAACCGGTTTACCGAAGAATCTAGCTATCGTCTTAGCCTTGGTTGGTGACTCTACTACCACTAGGATAGACCTGTAACTCATCCCAGGGGAGGAATCATTATTCCTCCTGCTCGATTCAATCGCCTTGATCTCAGAGTCTAGGTCGACACTGGCTAGGTCTATGAACACCAGCTCCTTGTTCAAGCCCTTCAGCCTGGCTTCAAGGCCTTTTACAGTGTTGTAGAGGGCCCTGTACTCAAATACTATTGAGAGCCCATGGGTCATCCTGGAGCCATATAACCTACTTGTTCTACCGCTAGCCTGTATATATGTCATTACATCTGGTATTAAGGCGTAGTAGTCGCCGCCAGCTCTCACCAGTGTTAAGGTACCAATATCCATGATCTCCTTCTCATCTAGGATAGACCTGGTTCTCTCCAGTGTTTCCCTGTAATACTGCTTTATCACCTGGTACTTTGAATAAAGCTTCTCACTGGCCTGCAGGGCCTCCTCGAGTATTTTACCAGTTAAGGCCAGCTTAACAAGTCTCACCTCGCCAGGGGTCAACGTGTAGAGGAGCCTCCTTAACTCTAACACTCTGTTTCGGGCATCGTTGCTGTCAACCAGTTCAAGGAGTACACGGATCATCATGCCTGGGTTGGCTAGGAGTGACTCTAGGCTGGTGGCGAAAACCGGGGATCCGATGAATACAACATACCTTATAGCCTCCGGGGCATCGATGCCTCTAACGCTTGACCCATAATAGCTTGCCGAACCGGTTAGTATGTCGAGCTCCCCCTTGATCAGCCTTGCTACATTACCCGGTGTTGCATCCCCTATTCTGAATCCTTTATCTGCTAGAATGTTCACAGCCTTATCTAATTCCTCCTTGAGCATATTCTTAAACGGGTGGTGTGGCGCTATATATATTATTCCTCCTGGACCCAGTTTCTCAATGATCCTGACCAGCTCCCCATGTAGCTCGCCTGGTTTAATCAGCATGTATGCATCGGTGACGTCTCTCCCGTAGATGGTCACGCCTGATATATCAACATGGAGTAGCTCCTTAAGGATCCTGCCCATTAAGCCTTTCATACGGCCGGTGGCTGATGCAACGATGAATTGTGCGTGGCGTGTACTAGAGAGTGTTTTCTCGATGAGCGAGTCCACCTCTATGTACTCCTTTACTAATTCAGCGTACTTATCGTTGTTGTTGAAGGCCTTGTTAACCATTAGCCTCCAGAGAAGGCTAATCCTCTTCTTAGCCAGCTCGATGACTTCATCACTATAGCCCAGTATCCTCAGTAGCCTCAGTACATTCTTCTCACTCCTCACTACGCTGTCAACATCGTCAGCTATCACTATATCTGGTCTACTCCTTGAAAGCAGCTCGGACTTCCTCGATAGGAAGCCGTTTGTTGCGACGAGTATGCTATACTCTCCTTTTTCAATCCTAGATAATACCTCCTCCCTTTTCTTCTTACTCATGGATGAATCATAAGCGATCAAGTTGACCCCATTAATCCCGGTCCTTTCAGCTGCCTCCACTAGTCTACGATGGATCTGGGTTAAGAGGGTTCTCGTTGGTGTTATATAGACAACTCTCTTGCCTCTCCTAGCCGCGTAAAGCGAGTAAATGATCAGTAGTGTTGTCTTACCCATACCAGTTGGCGCGATCAACACAGTGTTCTCCCCGGAGACAAGCCTCTTAGCCCAGATCTTCTGAGCCCCCCATACACTAAGCCCGTTACTAGCCCTCCTGAAGAACTCCTCGAAATCACCCAGTCCACTGGATGCAATATCCCTGAGTATACTCGTTAAACCACTATTAGCACACCTGCTACAGAAACCACGTAACTCTACTTCGCTTGACAAGATATCTCCGCCACATACTGGGCAGAAACCCTTATATAAAGGGTTAAAGGCACCAGGCAAATCAATCCCTCACTAGATCAATGGCTTCAACATGATGGATTTAAAAACAGGGGAACCGGTACTACGATATTTATTCGTATTTGTGAAAATAGGGTACGTATTCAGTAGCATGTTTATAATTTGACTAAATGGTCACACTACCATTACGGCGTCTATAAAATCACAGTACCCATACTTGTAAGAAGTGACCTATATAGTCATCGTGAAAATAATAAAATTAAAAACATATAGAATCGATAACACGTTTGTAATGGGCCTATCCCTATTGAAATATGAGGTATTAGCAGGATTTGTTTTTAAAGTTTCAAATAATGACGAATATGATGAAGATGAAGAATAATTAGATGAGTAGTAATTCTTGGCATTACATAAAGCGAAAAGTTTTTATAGAACCCCCTTTATTTCAAAAATCCCAGTATATAATCTAAGGAAGAGGTGGAATATATGGCACAACCACAAAGTGCAAACACCGTGCTAGTAGGTAAGAAGCCTGTAATGAACTATGTTATTGCAGTATTAACTCTGGTGCACCAGGGTGTAAGAGAGATATATATCAAGGCTCGTGGAAGAGCCATCAGCAAGGCGGTTGACACCGTAGAGATAGTGAAGAACAGGTTCCTACCAGGCAAGGTCGATGTAGAAGAGATAAAGATTGGCAGCCAGACAGTGACCAACCCGCAGGGAAGAGAATCCAGGGTCAGTATCATTGAGATAAAGATAAAGGTAAAGGAGTAAACACTGTATTTTTACAGTTTTTCCCAACTCATTAACCATTCACCAGAAGCCGGCTGTAGGAGATGCCTAGGATATTCTCGGGTTCAATACTAATAGAGCCAACAGCTCTATCACTATCTAAACACATAGATCTCCTAAAGTTTCTAAGAGGTTTCATTAACGAGATAGGAGTACTCCACAGGCCTGGAGCAATTGACACCCGTGTATCCGGGAACATGCTTACCATAGCACTATCCCCCTACACAGAGATTGTTGATTCCAGAAACATTGAAGAACTCGAGGGATTACTGGAATACGTTAGGAGAGAAATAGGCAGAGTATATATAGCTGAAAGAGATACCTGGCTCGACTTCACCAGTATACCGGTCGACGACCTCCTGGACTTGTTAAACACGGTTAAGAACAGGGGTAGTGGATGCATCGGTTCTACATGTTATGTTATCGATGACGCAAGCGTGGAATGTAGGAGGATTATGATAGTTGATGAAAGACTAGTCTACTTAGCTGGATTACATGGCCACATCTTCACAGACTTCAAGGTCGAGCCCCCAGGTAGCAGCATATTCAACTATATGTATTGTGAGACAGACAGTGGACACCACTCACTCATATCGGGAACCAGGGATGCGGGGGTTGTATCCCTTAGCGTTAAAGTGCCCCCGGGTCTAGACGACCTTATCCAATGGGCATTACTGGGGCTGGTCTACCTCCAGTAATAGATGTCTAGCATTAACCAGGGATTAAATGAGCTCGCTAACTAAGTATGGTAATGATTCACTCATAGTCCTTGGCGTCGAATAACTCGTCGAGACCCGTGGTCTTCCTTCTTCTAGCCTGGAACTCCTCACTGGTCTTCTCAAGTACTATCTCGTACAGGATGGCCTCCTTCCCACCCGGCTTAGGCCTTAGCAGCCTCCCAAGCCTCTGTATAAACTGGCGTCTCGAACCGGTGCCGGAGACTATTATACCTACGTTGGCGTCAGGTATATCTAGTCCTTCATCACCTACGGTTGTAACTACTAGTATACCCTTCTCAGATCCCTTGAACTCCTCTAGTATGTGCTTCCTCTCGCTGGTGGGTACCTCACCAGTTAATAAGTATGCGTTAAGCCTCTCGCTTATTTCCCTGGCTTGATCCACATACTGAGTGAAAATTATGACCTTGCTCCCGTTCTCCAGCTCCCTTCTAGCTATCTCCACAGCTTTCTCTATCTTAGCCCTAGCCCTTGCAAGTATACTCCTCATCTGGCTATGTACCCTGAGGGCTTCCCTGGCTTTTTCATTGGTTCGCGCCTCCTCTAGGACCTGTTTAAACTCCTTTCCATTCACGAGACTATAGTACTTCCTCCTTAGTTCATCATATAGTCTTCGTTCTTCACTACTCAGCTTAACCTTAATAGTCTCCACTCTGTAGCGTGCGAGGTAACCCATTGCCACTAGGTCCTGGGGTGTCTTATAGTATATAACACCCCCGAGTAATGGGAACAACTCTTCGTGTCTCCCATCCTCCCTAAACGGTGTTGCCGATAACCCCATACGGTACCCAGCTATACTATGCACGGCTATATGCTTGAACTTGTCTGCTGGGAGGTGGTGTACTTCATCAACTATTAATAAATCGAAGAATGGCGAGATCTCGTTTATCTGGCGAAAGCCGCTTTGATAAGTTGTTATGGTTATCGGCGCGATCTTCTTTTCCTCGCTATAGATCAAGCCTATCATTGACTGTGGTATACTAGTGTACTCTAGTATAGCTTTCCTCCACTGCACCATCTGCTCCTTAGTGTATACTATTATAAGACTACGGACAGCCTTTTCAATTATTGCGGCAACACCGATTAATGTTTTACCCGAGCCCGTGGGCAGGGCGATGATCCCGCGGTAATTGTTCTCAATCCATTTACTCAGAGCCTCCCTCTGGTAATCCCTCAAGGCTATATTCCTCAGTTCCGGCTTGACTTGGAGACTTTTAGATGCAAGTAGCCCTAAGGGGTCTTTAACGGGGATGCCAAGCCTCCTAAGGCTCTTCCCTAGTAAATCAGAGTTCAACGGGAGTATCTTGAAGACCAGGGTTGACGGAGTTTCAGAGCTCCGTTTAGCCTCTACTAGGGAGAGGATGTGTTTTAACCTAGGGTATATGGTCTTAGGTACATGTAGAATCACATGTCCCCTGACATTATCCCACTCGATTAGGGGCGAGTACTCGTCGAAAGCCTTCTTTAGATCCTCTAGTGGGCCTTCGAGTTCGGCGTTGAAATCCCTGAGGAGGTTTAACACGTCTTCAACACCATAGTTATTCCTTAACGCCTTCTCGGGGTTCAGTGAGAACAAGCGGTATCCATCCCTATATCCGATGTAATCGGAGATCTTGAGTAGCTCTCTAAACTCGTCTTCTTCAAGCCACCTCTTTACCTTAAAGTAAACCAATTCACTCACCTGTAAGCACTAGTATATCCTCGTATTCTACCGGCTCGTAATCCGTTAACACTGGCTTATCCATGCATGTCATATAGAATACCCCGAGAGCGTATGTCTTATCAGTATAGAACTCAGCGGCACCTCCAAGACTCCTAACCACCTTAGAGTAGTTTAATAAACGGGTGACATACTCGTCTACAACTGTGTCTAAGCCGAGTTTCACTGAGACCCCGAGAAGCCTGACCACTACTTCTTCACCCGTATTCTCAAGGTGTAGGTATATACATATTCTTCTCTCACCACATGGTCCACACGTTCTAATGTACTCGTAGCCCATTGCCACGGCATCGTCTAGTATCTTCGAGAGGTGTTCTAGGCTGGTGATCAATGCTAGTTTTTCATCTAGTTTGAACACGGGTTGTTAACCACCTCTATGAATGGTCGTCGCGTGGGTTTTACATCACTTTAATCAGCTCTTAAAACCCTCTTCATCCCATTGAGTCATTATTATTTTTATATTCCTTATTTAAAGATAAATAACTAAGGCTTATTTAATCAGGAGAGGGCAGGTATGATTAGGATTAAAGGTAGCAGGGTGCTAGTTGTAAAGCGCCCCAGCGAATCCGAAGTGAGGGCTTTCGCTGAAAAGCTGATGGCAGCTCACTCGAAGAGTAAGGCCGATAGAACCAAGATGAGGCTTATGGCTAGTGAAGTACTTAGATTGCTCAAGCCTAATTTATCTTACAAGGATCTATATGAGATAACCGGTATCCCTGAGTCCGTGCTCTGCAGGTATGTGAGGGGCTCTATAATCCCTGGCTTCGAGCAGGCAGCCTTCATACTCTCAAAGATATCTCTCTCAATAGACTTAAGCTACCTGCTCAGAGACCTAGTGGAGAAAGAGAAGAGCCCTATAATAGACTTGCTAAGAGTCCTTAAAGACCCCTATGTGGCTAGATTGCTTTCCATAATATTGATCCTGGAGTTAACAGGTAAAGAGGTCACAAAGATCATAGCTACAGCCGAAGCAGTGCTCCCACTAGCCACAATGCTTTCACTAGAGTTCAATGCACCAATAGTTCTAGTCAAGAGGAAGAGTTATCCGGGTGTTCAATACTATAGTACTTCATTTATGAAGAGCCCGAAAGATATAGAGACCCTCTATCTTGACAGGGATTTACTGAGTAGAAAGGATAAGCTATTGATATTATCCGACGTAGTGTACTCTGGTAGAACATTGGAGGCGGTATTGGAGCTGGTCTCCAAGTCGAGGGCTGAGATCACTGATGTAATAGTAGTACTTGGCTTAGGCGAGATTTGGAGGGAACGCCTAGAGGAGTATAATATAAAGGTACTTACGGTGATCCCGTTTACCATGTAACCATGATATGGAGATTTAAATAGGGTATGCATCTTAAGCATCATTCCGTATCTAGGACTTAAAGAGGGAAAGACATAGTTATAAGCATGTATTAGATCAAGAATATCTAGGAACTAGGTGATTTGGAATGCCGGCCATGATAGAGGAGACAGTTAAAGTAGACTCAAAGGGCAGGATAACCATACCAATAGCTGTGAGAGAGCTCTTTGATATAAGGGAGGGAATGTACATGTTGATCATAGCTGATAAGGAATCAAGGGAGATAAAACTGGTTCCACTGCCTGTGGCAGCCAGGCTAGCTAAGCTAAAACTACTCGTCGAGGATAGGACGGGCGTCCTTGCTGAGTTAACCAGGTTTATTGCAAGCCATAACGTTGACATAGTGTCAACTAAGTGTGTCGTGTTGAAGCGCGAGGAGCTTGGGGAATGCGAGATGATTATTGATATAAGTAAAACTGGTTGGAGCGATCCATCTATAATAATAGAGAACCTTAAGAAGCTAGAGCCGGTTAAAAACGTTGAGTTAGCACAGCTAAACATTTAAACCTGGGCCTGCCCTAATGGTTCCCAATGTAATCAGGATAGGATGTTGTGGATTCCCGGTGTCAAGAAAAAGATACGTTAAGGAATTCAACGTGGTTGAACTCCAGAATACTTTTTATAACCTTCCATCTAGGGAATGGTGTAGAATGCTCCATGAATCCCTTCCACAGGGCTTCGAGATAACTATTAAGGCGTGGCAGGCTGTAACACACCCATCGACCTCGCCGACATGGAGGAGAATGAGGAGTAAGCCTAGAGGAGAGCTCTTGAACTACGGGTACCTGAAATATACCAGGGAGAATATTGATGCCCTAACAGAGATCGTTGAAAGGGCTAGAATACTTGGAGCTGGAATAATAGTTTTTCAGACACCCTCGAGCATGCCTTGCGACAAGGAGAGCCTTGAAAACGTTGGTCGCTTCTTTAAAGAGGCTATTAATATTGCCGGCGAGGATGTGAAGCTTGGATGGGAACCCAGGGGAGAATGCAGCAGGCGAAGAGAGGTTTTAGAGTTGATCAAGGAGAATGGGTTAATACACGTTGTAGACCCGTTCAAAGCAATGCCGGTAAGCCTGCCTGGTGGAGTAGCATATTTCAGGCTCCACGGGATCGGGGGAGAAGTTAACTACAGGTATAGGTATAGTGATGGAGACCTCATGGGGCTCTATAAGTTGATTACTAAGCTGAATCCACGCGTAGCATATGTTATGTTCAACAATATATACATGTTCGAGGATGCTTTAAGGTTCAAGAAACTCGTTGAATCAATGAAAACATGATGAACGCCCTATCCGGGCGACCGTTTAAACGGGATGAGCATTAACGAACCCTGTCTGATCCAGTGTACAGCTAATTGTTAACCATCCTTAACCATTGCCGGGGCTCGTTTTCACATTAGCTGAAACGTATTTGAGCAGGGATATTTTCCTACTTAACTCGGTCTCCAGCCTATAAACCTCTGTGCCTGGTAGACAATTCCTTAAAGCACTACCAGGTAGCATCCATGTCGCAGGGCTTATCCTGCCCCATACCACTTTGGCGAGCACCCTGTTCCCCCTCCTCATCACGTATATAAGCCCGTCGCCAACATCTATAACCGGGGATCTAGCCACCATATTCTGCACTGGTAGGATAGCCCATACTTCTACACATATTGTTTTAAATAATGGGGTAGCCTCGTTTAAGGCTGATATAATATTCTTCACTGAATCATCAGCTTCCTCTAGTTTAAACCTGTAAACAGCCCTCACTGAGTCCGGGGTTAGAATAGTTGTTACAAACCCCCTACTTCTAAAGTACTTCTCCAGTTTTGTAACCCTTCCGATTTCACAGGTAACATCTACTAGTACCGTGGCTACAGTGTTCATTAGACCACCTTTCTCAAAGTTATGGATCAGCCGGGGACAACTTCTTCACTGCTTCAGGGCTAGATTACTCATCACTATTATAGTATAGATTCAACACGGGCTTAAATCCTGTATACCTGGAGACATTGGTTGAGTCAGAAACACGGACCTTCTTCACTAATCCGTGAAGTGGCGATTCATCATCTTTAATAACGTAAGGTTATTAAGGATTAATATGCTTTAGTAACACGGCTTAGGGTGATAGTAGTGTCTATGCCGTTTTCAAGGAAGACAATGATAGTGATGCAGGCGGTCTCCATATTATTGTTTGCACTAGTCTCAGCCGCTATTCCGAACTATGCTTTCATAATATTCCTATTATACTTCTTAGTGTTCATGTTTCTCGCTATGAGGGCTACTACGAGAACCATGAAGATCCCTCCAAGAAATGAATTAGGTTCGCCATTATTCAAGGAGCTCAATGCTCTCCAAGTAATGTTATCCGATAAAATATTTCAGGCTGAGATGAATAGGCAGATGAAGCTTATGTTTATAAACCTTGGGCTAGTGTTCCTCTTATTCATCCTGCTCCCGGTATATAACAACTACATATGGCCCTTCATTAGCGGGGCCTTAGGGTTGACCGGCGAGTCTATCCTAGTAAACTTCATACGGTTTCTAGGGCTATACCTATTCTTCCTGGGTGTTATGCAGGGCATGCGATACATGCTTATACGTGGGCAGTCTTCAACGCCGCCGGTTATCCCTGCTAGGGTGTTCGCAGTGTATAAGAAAGGCGTTGTATTGGATGAAAGACAATTTGTAAAGTTCACGGAGGATATATGCTTCAGAGTCGACCACGATAGGAAATTCGTAGAACTCGTGAACACTAGGGGTAACACTGTTTTAACCAGGCTATACACTCTTGAGGTTGGAAAGCTCGCCGAGAAACTAAGGGAGGCAGGTGTAAATGAGTGTAAACAATAGGCATAGATGCGTGGTCTGTGGAAGAATATTCCCGAGGGGACAGGGCATAGTAATCAATAAGGAGGGTGTTGTCCTGGAATTCCATAGTTCCAAGTGCGCATCCAAGTTCTTCAGCATGCTACTAGAGAGAATACCGTTCGAAGAAGTATCACCATATATTAGGAAACTCATTAATGAATTCAATGAGTTAAACGAACAGAAGGCAAGGGCCAGGGCTAAGAAGATATAGTTTTGAAAACTATTATATTCTCCATGTATATAGTGAAGATGATTGGATGAGGATCACTTGCCCCCAAGCGACCTTGGATAGGGATGAAGAAATTACCGCGGACTGACAGTCCTGATCGAGCCCGTAATAGTGCTACCGGAGACTCCATGCTTTATATGGGTGTAATAATAAATACTTAAACTAGGTGAGGTAGCCCTCGATCACTGATGAGCCATGTGATGAGGGCAGGGTTTAGCCGAGGTTTTAGCATTTCGCGTGTGTGCCAACCTTCTCCCTGATCCTCTCCAATGCTTCATCGCTTAGCCCGATATTGTCCAGTACCTCCAGTGCCTTCCTAAATGCCTCGTCATCATTTGATGCTTCAACGTTGACTACTATATTCGTGCCTTTGACACATAATCTATAGCGTTGCTCGTTTAGTAAGCTGTATTTCTCTAGTATGATCAGGTCCCTGGATGAAACCATCTCAAGCCCCCTGGATCTCATTAAGGGTTTTCCTGAGTATAGAGTATGTTTCTTGGAGACTTATGGGAAGGGTCTTGACCCCGGCTATTACACCCATGAAATTTGTATCACCGACCCAGCGGGGTACTACGTGTATGTGTACGTGTCCAGGCACCCCGGCCCCGGCAACCCTGCCGATATTGACTCCAATATTGAAGCCATCCGGGTTGAATGCCTTCCTGATAATCTTCATTGATAGCTTAACTAGTTTAACCATCTCTAGTAAGGCTTCATCTTGGAGATCTTCGAGGCTTCCTATGTGGTCATATGGGGCGATCATGACATGGCCGGAGTTATAGGGGTATGCATTCAATACTATGAATGAGTATACGCCTCTATAGATTATGAGTGCTTCGTTATCGTTCATGGACTTCAACCGGCAGAAAAGGCATTCGCCAATCTCCTTCTCCCCGCTGTTGAACCGTTTAATATACTCGTACCTCCATGGATTCCAGAGGATCCTCATCTAGCAGAACCCTTCAAGGTGCTTCATTATCCCTTATAGACACCCACTTTAAAAACATATGTATCCTTATCCGCTGGGTTAGGAACATCCCAGCAACAGGGAGCATAGAGTCCTAAACCACTTGTTTTTAAGTAATTTATTGAATCATAAAACTAGTGGTTTCGGAAACGTTTTCCAGGTGTTTCACTATGGGTGAGACCCCGGTAGAGAAATACAGGGCTATTAGTCCAGCCGAGTTCTTCTACAAGTACCGTGAGATAGCTGGATTCTCCAATCCAGCTAGAGCTATTTATCAGACTGTCAGAGAGCTAGTTGAGAACGCCCTCGACGCCACGGATGCGCACGGTATAATGCCTGATATAAAAATCTCTATTAGGAAGGTGGATGAGATACAAGAATTCTATAGGATCACTGTTGAAGACAACGGTATAGGAATACCTCCAGACGTAGTTCCAGATGCCTTCGGCAGGGTGTTATTCAGTAGTAAATATGTGTTAAGGCAGACACGTGGAATGTACGGTCTTGGAGTGAAGATGGCTGTCCTCTATGGGCAGATGACCACTGGGAGACCTGTAGAGGTGATCACCAGTAAACCGGGTTTTAAGAGGATATACTACTTCAAGCTCAGGATAGATGTTAATAGGAATGAGCCAGTGATAATTGAAAGGGGCTCCTGGAGGAAGAACAGGGAGTGGCATGGAACCATAGTATCTATAACCATAGAGGGGGATTGGGGTAGGGCGAAGCCAAAGATTAAGGAATACTTGTTTAAGACGGCTATAGTGACTCCCTATGCCAACATAGTGGCGTTGACCCCTGATGATGAGATAATATACTATCCGAGGATAATAGATAAAATACCCAGGCCACCTCTCGAGGTCAAGCCGCATCCCCACGGCGTAGACCTCGAGCTCTTGAAGCAGATTATTTCGAGCCATAACTACACTAGTGTTGAGGAACTACTCATCAAGGGATTCCAGAGCATTGGGGAGGCAACAGCTAAAATCATCCTGCAGCAGGCCGGGATAGACCCTGGTAAACCCGTCTCAGAGCTCTCGGATAACGAGTTGCTATCGCTGGTTAACACGCTTAAGTCCATGAAGGATATCAGGGCTCCCTCGATAAAGGCTATTTCACCTCTTGGAAGCGATGTAATTATAGCTGGCTTGAAACGCGTATTCCAACCCGAGTTCGTCTATGCTGTCTCAAGACGTCCACAGGCATATCAGGGACATCCCTTCATTGTCGAGGCCGGTATAGCCTATGGTGGTAAGACGCCGATGAGCGATGATGATAAGCCAATAATACTTAGATACGCGAATAAGATTCCATTGCTCTATGATGAGGGAAGCGATGTCACAACGATGGTTGTCAAGGAGGATATAAGTTGGGACCACTACATGGTCAGCTTCCCAGCCCCCATAGCAATACTTGTACATGTGTGCAGTACAAAAATACCCTTCAAGGGTGTTGGGAAGGAGAGCATAGCAGATGTCCCCGAGGTTAGGAAGGAGATAAAGCTAGTACTCATGGACGTGCTCAGAGAGCTTAAGAAGTATCTTTCAAAGAAGGCTAAAGAAGAGGAGTTGAAGAAGAGGGCTGAGCATCTGACAAAGTATATCCCGGAGGTGGCTAGAGGGCTCTCGGTGATAGTGGCGAATGGTAGTAAGGACTTCGAGGTGAAGCTGGTTCAAAAGCTGGTCTCAATAATATCTAGGCGTACAGGTATACCTGAATCCGAGATACAGCAGGTACTTGAATCAATTAGAATAGGGGCTTAGGTGATTGTATAATGGTGTCCGCAATCGATCTTGAGGCGAGGAAGAAGGCGGCTGAGTTAATGAGGAAAATATTTATGAATATAGTAAGTGAGATAGAAAGGGAAGGGCGTCCAGTACTCGTGTTACCTAAGAGAACCCTCTCCAACACCATATACGATTATAAAAATAAGCTTCTCTTGCTTGGTCCTGAGACATCGAAGAGAAGCTTCATGGATGTCAATGAAGCAAGGAAGTTCATGCAAACGGTTCTCGTGGCCTCGATAATTTATGATTCACTAGTTAACAACGAGTATCCCACTATCCGTGACCTCTACTACAGGGGGAAGCATAGTATAAGCTATAGGAGCGGAGGGAAGGAGGTCCATGAAAACACGTGGGACGAGCAGAAGGAGTCTGATGGGGTGATAAGGGATCTAGAAGTATATCTCAACATCTTAAGGGAGGAGCTCCTCATACTCAGCAAGGAGAAGGGTAAGGTCGTAGGAAACCTCGTTATAAGGAGCGGTGATGACGTGATAGATTTAAGCCGTATGGGGCATGGTGCATACTCAATTGAACCTACCCCTGACCTAATAGAGTTCAAGGATGTTGATGCAGAATATATCCTAGTAGTTGAGAAGGATGCGGTTTTCCAGCAGTTACATAGGTATGGCTTCTGGAAGAAGCATAAGGCTATATTGATCACTAGTGCGGGCCAGCCTGACAGGGCTACAAGACGTTTCCTGAGAAGGCTCAGCGATGAGTATAATCTACCAGTGTATATCCTAGCCGACAGCGACCCCTATGGGTTTTACATATATAGCGTCTTCAAGATAGGTAGTATAACACTGTCATATGAAAGCGAGAGGCTTGCAACACCTAGGGCTAAATTCATAGGGGTCATGATGACCGATGTCTTCGGGGACGACATCTTCAGGGAGATGCTCAGGGAAAAGGATTCCAGGAGCAGGTTAAACTCCATTGTTAAGGGACTAGATAAGCTGGCTAAGAAGAAGCCCTACCTCTCGGAGGCGGAGAGAAGAAACTATATAATCAAGGCTAAACAGCGAGATCTAGAGAGAGCAGTAGAGCTAGTGGGCTACGATATAGCGGATGCATGCCTCGACAACACAGAGTTGAAGAGCAAGCTGAAGAAGAAAGAAGGATTAACAGGCTACCCATGGTTCCAGACACCGGAATGGATCAGGGAGCTCTGCATATTCTTCAAAACACTGAGCAAGCTTGAAATAGAGGCGATGGCGAGCAAGGGATTGAAATTCCTAGCTGACCATTATATTCCAGAGAAAATATCCGGCGGGGACTGGATAGATTAGGGATGGGTTTTCATAGCGGTTTATGGTGATTGATTTTGCCGCTTGACATCATGCCCCCCGTCTTCTCTCTACGCCGCCTGCGAGGGCATGCCTCTCCTCGGGCGAATAGGTTGTTTCATTAAGCGGTTTTCTCTCCTCTTACAACTGCTTGTCGAGTTCATGGCGCTGCTCTCAATATAGGTAATGGCTGAAAAACTATAAGTTATTGCATACATATAACACCAGCGTACCCTGATATCAACAACTATAAATCTACATAAAACGAAACAGCGTCAAGAGGCATTGTTCTCTGGGCTATTTGCTTGAACTATTGACCTCCTCCCCGCTCTAGAGAGCAGGATTTTCAGTTGTAATTGCATTCAGTTGAGACAGGTTTTATCATCCTTTTAGTCAATCCCGTGGTTTCATCACTGTTGATTTTTAATCTTCATAGACCTATTAATAGATTTTAATGGCTTGACGGTGGTTTCCATGGGTTACTGGGTTTTAAAGTGTAGGGAGTGCGGTATCGAGTGGAAGCTGCATGTTAGTTTTCCATTGAAGAAGGAGTTTAAGCAGTTATACCACTACTGCCCTAACTGTGGGAGGAATACTTTCCACGAGATACTTGTTTACGTTGAGGAATAGAATGCGGAAAAAACTATTGTTTATACGAGAATAGGGGTCTGGATGCAACGCTAACTGGGAGAGTCATTTCTACCCTGGGATACCCCTTGACTTCTTCCTCGAGTAACTTTATGAATTCCTCCAACTTCATGACCCGTTGATCATTGCTTCTCCTTACCCTGATGTTGATGGTTCCAGTATTAACTTCTCTCTCGCCTACCACTATTATGTATGGTATCCATTCTTTCCCGGCATCCCGTATCTTTTTCCCAAGGGTTTCATCCCTGTCGTCGACATCTACCCTGAACCCATGTGAGAGTATCTCGCCGGCTATTTTGAAGGCGTGTTCATTATATTCTTTTGAAACAGGTACTATTCTTACTTGGACCGGACTCATCCAGGTTGGTATGTACGGGGTTTGACCACTTGCCTCTATTAATGCCCCGGTATCCAATACCATGTAGATATATCTCTCAACACCGCCCAGCAATGCGGTATGTATTATGACTGGATGGTGTTTCTCTCCCTTCTCATCTACGTAGGCTATATTAAACCTCCTACCGTTCCCTACGTCTATCTGGAAGGTTGCTATCTCCCTCGGTCTCTTCAGGTTGTCTATTATATGGTATTCAACGTTGAGTACCCAGTAATATATCCCTGATGGTATCACCGCGAGGAGGACGGGATATTTCTCCCTCTTAACGAACTCCACTAGTTTATCTCTGTACTTCTCCAGGAATTCATCGGTTATATTGTATAGTGCCACATAGCTTCTCCCAGCCTTCCCAGCCTCCTCATGTATCTTGGCTTGAACCCTCATAGATACGTCGATCGCTTCACCTATGTTCCTGGTTAAGATATGGAGGTCTGGCATGTAGAACTTTCTCAGCCTGAAACATAGGGCTAGTTCACCGCGTTGCTCAAGCCTGTAACTATCGGCTACCTCGAACACGCCGAAGGGGAGGTCCTTATAGCTTATAACCCAGTCCCTGAGCATCGCGAACTGTTGATGGCATGCAGCATACCTGAGAATAAAGCGGTCTTCATCCAACTGGACCTCATATAATCTATCACCGAATAGGACAGCGTGCTCATATACGGGTTTCTCCTTAAGGTTAAACATATTGCTACCCATGACTTTGAAGACCGGTATACCTAGGCTCTGGGCAACCATCCATGAGTACCTCATTACAGCCTCCATTATTGTAGTTGCATGGGGTCCATACCTCATGTGTCCATGGTCACTCATTGGCTCCCATTCGAACCCGAACTTCCTACAGTACTCGTTTACCCTATTCTCGCCACCGGTGAGCTCTTTGCCGAATACCTCCTTATCTACGAGGATCTTTAACTCCGGGTAGTTGGTGTAGTCGAAGCTTGTTGGATCATGCAAGCTGCCATCAGGAGTCATAATGTAGAACTTCTTCTCGATAATCCTCTTCGCAACGGTCTCGGACTTCTTAATGGTCTTCGAGAGCTCGCTTAACGGGTGTCCATAGCATTCAAGAGTAAAAGACTTATACCATCCAAACGGAGCCTTATATACTTGTAAACCGGTGTTCTTCAACGCAGTGTAGAAGGCGTTGAGTATTTTTACAGCCTCGAATGGTGGGGCGAGATCCGGTGAGAGATGTGCGTAGGGGTATAGTAGTATTGAGGATGCCTTAACCTGGTTGAATACGTTGATCACCTCGTTGACGGCACTGGATATTATGGATTCATCATCACCTCTCTCAATACTGGTGAAGACCACCAACACGTTTTCAAGCATGAGGGTCTTTCCGCCTTCTTCCAAGGGCTCTGGTTCCTCTACAGCTGGCTTAACAACACTATAGCTAAATCTGCGTGCATGAATAAGTAGTATCCTCAATGTGGACACCTTTTATCTAAGTGTTATCTAGGGGGATATTAAAATATGTATTGATATATTGATTTACCATATACTAAAGGTTACGTGACCACGTTATCCTATATTAGGCTAGAAAACAATAATTTAGAAAAGGTGCTGGATTCATGAGTGAGGAGAAGGAAACCATAAAGGAGCGTTCCTCGGGCTTCATCTCTGTGAGGGATATACCTGGCGTAGGATCCAGTATAGCTGATAAACTAGAGGCAGCTGGATACTTATCGGCCTGGAGCATTGTTGTTGCACGCGCAGAGGAGTTGGCTGAGAGAACCGGACTCCCAGTTCTCACTGTTCAGAAGATCATTGAGAATGCACGGAAGATGTTGGGTATAACATTTAAGACCGCTAGGGAGGTTAAACAAGAGAGATCGAATATCGGGAAGATCACGACGGGGAGCAAGAGCCTTGATGAACTACTTGGTGGGGGAGTCGAGACGAAAACCATCACGGAGTTCTTTGGTGAATATGGATCCGGGAAGACACAGATTTGCCACCAATTGAGTGTAAATGTCCAATTAACCCCTGAGAAAGGCGGCCTCAATGGTAGGGCTGTCTACATTGATACAGAGGGCACATTCCGCTGGGAGAGGATAGAGGCGATGGCAAGGGCCCTCGGCTTAGACCCTGATAAAGTCATGGATAATATATATTATATGAGAGCATACAACAGTGATCACCAGATAGCTATAGTGGACGAATTATTTACATTCGTACCGAAGAATGATGTCAGGCTAGTAATCCTTGACAGTGTCACAAGCCACTTCAGGGCTGAGTACCCTGGTAGAGAACATTTGGCCGAACGCCAGCAGAAGTTAAACTCCCATCTACACCAGTTAATGAGGCTGGCTGAAGCATACAATGTTGCTGTAGTTGTAACAAACCAGGTAATGGCTAGGCCAGATGTATTCTACGGTGACCCGACAACGGCTGTAGGAGGACATGTATTGGCTCATACACCGGGGGTGAGGATTCAGCTAAGGAAGTCTAAGGGCAATAAGAGAATTGCAAGAGTAGTTGATGCTCCTCACTTACCTGAGGGAGAAGTAGTATTCGTGATAACTGAGGAGGGTATCAGGGACTCCGAGGAAGAGTAAGAGTAGGTGCGATCTGTAATCTAACACATACCGTCTTTTAACAATCATTGCTGGATGAATCATACCTTGGTTGACTATGCTACAGGATCAGCTCGAGTAATCTAAGGATAGGGGTATCCCCGACGAGAAGGAATATTATGGTTCCAAGGAACAATGGGATTATGTAGGGTATCCCGTATGAGACCCATATATATATCGTATCAGGAACCACGCCACTTTCGATAAGCCTTTTAAACATCTCCCTATATGCCCCGGGATCTTCTTCTTCGACATCATAATGTAGTCTATAAGTGGTTTTCACACTGTTATCCTTCAACTCTATGAGTGTTAATGGATAGTAGAACTCTGTCCCCAAGTATTCATTCAGCCTCATTGGTTTAGCTATAAATGGGTAGATAAACCTGTATTTCAAAGGCACCTCCTTTAACAAGCCCCTATACCTGATTAAGATGTAGGTCCCGTATAATAGTGAGACCAGCACTATGGATAAAGTAGAGTATACCGTGATCGAGAGCGGTGGAGGTAGTAGTGACCTTGGTAGAAGGCTTGAATGAGGCGGTACAGGGTATAATAGGGTTAGTGAGAATATAACGTAGACATCTCCCTCACCCATTAATCCGGCTAGATACATTGCTATGAATAAAGCTGGAACCATGAATGAGAATGCGAGGTATAGTGGAGGGGGTTTATACATATAGATGGTCAGAGAGCAGAACACTATGGAGCCACCGGTGAATACGTAGACTAGGTTATCACTTATCTCGCGTCTCTTGTAATCTTGTATGGAGAACACGAGTAAAAAGCCGAGGAAATAGATTATTTTAATAGCCTCTACTAAGTTGGATAACTCGTACTGCATAGTCAATCACTAGTATTCTCCGACTTCCTCTCCCACCTTAAGCATGCGTCTTTCAGCCACGATCCTTCATTATCTTCTCCAGGTTCTCCTCGAAGGGAGGATATACAATTCGTTTCTCAGTTTTTATGGCTGTCACGAGGTCTGGATCGGTTATGTCGAACGCATAGTTTAACGCGTTTACTTCTTCAACCGTTATAAGCTTATCCAATACATATTTCACCTCCCTTGGATTCCTCTCCTCTATCACCACATCGTTAATGCTACTCGACAAGTCTATTGTACTAGTGGGCGCTGCAACGTAGAATGGTATATTATTCCTTTTCGCGGCTAGGGCTATCATATACGTGCCTATCTTATTAACCACATACCCCTCCCTTGTCACTCTGTCTGCCCCCACTATTACAGCGTCTACTAGCCCCCTCCTGATGACGTAGCCAGCCATGTTATCGGTTATTAATGTAACCGGTATACCCTCCTTCCAGAGCTCCCACACCGTTAACCTAGCTCCCTGCAGCATGGGGCGGGTTTCAGTAGCTATAACCTTTATCTTCTTGCCCTTATACCATGCAACCCTCATAACTGCTTCAGCTGTCCCGAAGGCCGATGTGGCTAGTGCTCCTGCGTTGCAGTGTGTTAGTATAGTGGCACCATCCGGTATTAGCTCGGCGCCGTACTCGCCGATCCTTATATTAGACTCTATATCCTCCCACATTACTTTAAGGGCTTCATCCAGGATCCTCTTGGCTATCTCGCTTGGTGAAGTATTCTTCTCAACGTTTTCTTCAAGTATCTTCCTCAACCTATTCAATGCATAGAATAGATTATGTGCTGTTGGACGGGTTCTCCACAATGTATCAATGGCCTTCCCCACATTCATAGCGAAGTCTCCTAGAGGTAGACTGCTTACTCCAACAGCATAGCTTCCAA
>NZ_JBMFMW010000004.1:0-27982 GCF_049970475.1 Desulfurococcus sp. | reverse complement strand
TAGTAGACGATAACTATGAAACAATAAATGTTAAATGGGTGCTCAGAAAAAAGCCGACATACAGTGATATAGAGTCGCTATACGAGGCCTCCTGGCGTATAATAGGGTGCCACCGCGGAGATTGTTAGAGGGAATCCTAAAATATATTAAAATAAATTCTTTACTATGGAATATCCTAATTTAGTGAGGGACAGTATCATGGAACAAGCCTACGAGCCAAAAATTCGTGAGAAAAGATGGGATTTAAAGAGGGAAAAAGAGCTTCTTGAAACCTGGGATAAGGAAGGAGTATACAAATTCATATTTAATCCAGGTGATAACAGGGAGATCATTGCCATCGACACGCCCCCACCCTATGCAAGCGGTAAATGGCATGTCGGTGGAGCCGCCCACTATACCCAAATCGATATGATTGCCAGGTACTTTAGAATGAAGGGTTACAATGTACTTGTCCCATTCTACGCGGATAGAAATGGACTACCCGTGGAAGTACAAGTCGAGAAGACGTATAAGGTGAATCCACATGAACTCTCCGCAACACCGGAGGGTAGGGAGCACTTTCTAAAGCTCTGCAGGGAGTTCCTCGATAAAGCCGAGGGTGAGCTCGTTAATGTATGGAGGAGGCTTGGATGCAGTTTCCAATATTGGAGAAACGGTACTGACAGCGAGGAGTATAGGAGAATCACGCAGGCTACATTTATAGAGCTCTATAAGAGGGGCCTTATATATGAGGCTGAGAGACCGGTTAACTGGTGTCCCCGGTGCAGGACCTCGTTGGCTGACGCCGAGTTAGAGTATAATGAGGAGGAGACGTATCTATACTATATAAAGTTCCAGGTTAAGGAGACTGGTGAACACATAGTAGTAGCCACTACAAGACCTGAACTGCTACGTTCCTGTAAAGCCCTCGTGTATCATCCGGGCGATGAAAGATATGTCAAATACAAGGGAATGCACGCTATCAACCCTGTCTACGGTCATGAAATGCCTATATTGGAATATGAGGAGGTTGATCCAGGCTATGGCACTGGCTTGGTCATGGTATGTAGTTACGGTGATCAAAGAGACGTAAAGATGTTCAGGGATCTGGGGTTAGAACCTTTGATCATAGTAAGTAAGGAAGGCTACTTAACCAAAGAAGCTGGGATCCTCGCCGGGTTAAAGCTTACTGAAGCTAGAGCTAAAGTAGTGGAGATCCTTGAGTCGAATGGATTGCTGGTTAAAAAAGAGAAAATCAAGCACGACATTCCAGTGTGCTGGAGGTGTAAGACACCGATACAGATAGTGAACTCGAGGGAGTGGTTCCTGAAGCAATTGGATTTCAAGGATGAGTTGTTAAAAATAATCGATCAAATAGAGTTCAAGCCTTTAATGCATAAAAAGAAACTGGTTGACTGGATCAACAGTGTCTCGACTGATTGGCCGATAAGTAAGGATAGATACTATGCAACCGAGATCCCTCTGTGGAAATGCAGTAAATGTGGTTCAATACTGTTACCGGAACCTGGTAAATACTATAGACCCTGGAGGGAACCCGCGCCATGGGATAAATGCCCTGTATGCGGGGCTCCCCGTGAATACCTAGTAGGCGAGAAAAAAGTCTTCGACACATGGTTTGACAGCAGCATAAGTGTTCTATATGTAACCCACTATATAAGGGATCCTGTACTATTTGAGAAAGCATTTAAATACACGCTGAGGCCTCAGGGACAGGATATTATTAGAACATGGCTATATTACTCTATTCTAAGAGTATACCAGTTGACCGGGAAGCCTGCTTTCAAATGGGTTAGAATCACTGGAATGGGGCTTGATGAGAAAGGGGAAGCAATGCATAAGTCTAAGGGAAACGTTATCGATCCTGATCCATATGTTGAGAAATACGGGGCAGATGCATTTAGGTTCTGGGCTGCTATAAGTGCTAAACTAGGCTATGACTACAGATTCTCAGAGCAAACACTGAAAACCGGTTTATACTTTGCTACAAAACTATGGAATATAGCAAGGTATATCTCCAGCTTCCCGGAGCCCAAGGAATACAGGTTAAGGGGAATAGATAAAGCAACACTAGCGTACCTTGATAAAATAATTGAGAAGATTGATAAGGCATATAGCGAGCTCGATGTATACGAGCCGGTGAACGAGATCTATCAGTTCACATGGAATTATTTCGCCTCACACTACATCGAGTTAACCAAGTCTAGAGCATATAACAGGGATGGCAAATATAATGAGCTGGAACAGAAGGCAGCATGGTTCACACTCCACTATACCTTAAAATCAATACTTAAAGCCCTAGCACCCATAATGCCCTTTATAACAGATGCCATATATAGGGAGCTCTATGGGAGATCCATACACTTAGAGAGATTCCCGGAGCCAGATAGAGAGCGCTTAAAGCAACCACATAACCTCGTTGAGAAAGTGGTCAATGTTAACTCAGCTATATGGAGCTATAAGAAGAGGAATAATATGAAGCTAAGTGAACCATTAAGGGGCAAGGTATACCTGCCCAAGGGCCTTGAAGAGGTAGCAGAGGAACTGAGGGATCTCCATAAACTCGAAGAGATAGAATTCTACGAGGAAGCGCCCTCCAATACCATTGATGTAGGGGGCGGCGTATACTTGTCACCCTAAATATTAGTCTCCAAGGATTTTTCTCACTCTATACTCGATGCTCCAGGCAATCCTCTCTACATTGTCTTTAAGAGAGAGCCCTCCCTGATGAGGCTTTACTAGTCCCTTTCTCAGGGCATCCAGTACTTCTGTTATGCTTGACGCATCCTCGATAAGTATGTAGGTGTAGGCTGAGCCCACGTGTTCCGGTATGTGGGCATCACTATTTGCGACACCGGGTTTCCCCATGATCCTCGAAGCCTCCAGAGCTCTCTTATTAGCGTTTCTAGATGCGTGAGCATTCCATACCTCGATCGCATCCCATCCATCATAGTCGTACACCACGTCTCCTAACCCATGCCTCCAAGTATCGAAGGGGTGGGCTGGCACAACTACACAATTATTCTCATGAGCCTTATCTATCAGTAAGCCGACTTCACGGGGAAGCTCTACATCGTTCTCGCAGTAGACAAGTATATCCCCGCTATAACTCCTTAACTCTATCCCCGGTACCACTAGTATCTTAGTGTCACTAGTGTTCCTGGCTATTTCCCTCGAGAACCTGTATCCCTCTAACCCGCCTTTAAACGTGTCATGATCTGTTATAGAGATCACGTTAATACCTCTAATCAGGGCATGCCTTATTATCTCCCGTGGACTAGCTTTCCCATCACTGTAGGCTGAGTGTATATGGAGATCGGCTATAAGCATTAGTGAAATCACCGTTTTAAACTCATTATAGATATTCTAATACCTAGTGGTGTTTTAAGCTTGGCGAGGATCATCCTTGAACAATCCAAGTGCATACTATGTATGCTCTGCGTAGATTATTGTCCGGTAAACGTCTTTAGTATTAGAGGAGATAAAATAATGATTGATGAAGCAAAATGTATTGAATGTTATGCGTGTAAACCCCTATGCCCCGTGCATGCTATAGAAATACTTGACTAGGCCTATGCGTAGTAAGGCTTCAGTTCACTCTTACAATAAGGACACTTATAGTGTAGTGTTCTAGCATCGGCCGCACAGAAATACGCGTTTAACTTCTGGCTAACGCATTTCGGGCAATAATATATATTCTTTAAATCATAACCCTGTACAAAGTCCAGGGTTGTACCACATATAGCACATTTCTCGGTTGTCCACCCTTTATGACCAGATCTATTCACACCTTTAAGCAGGCCAATCGTCATTGCTTTCACACCCCTTTAATGCTTAACAGGTTTAGGAGTCCTTATAAATATTGGGGAACGCTTTGACCACGATATGCGCTACATCAGATATTCATAGCCCTCAGTACCTGGAATTATTTAAAAAAGCGCTGGCAAACTCCACATGTAAGCCGGATCTATTCATATTAGCTGGAGACATAGTCGAGCGCAATAACATAGCTGAGTACAGACGCGTCATAGAATTAATCAACTCGGTACATCCAGACGTACCGGTAGCAGCCGTATTCGGTAATGAAGAGTATATAGGCTCAGAGAAAGAGTATATAATGAGGTATCCCAACGTAATATTTTTACATGATAATTACAGGGTCATCGACACCTTAACAGGTAGAATAGTGGCCGTGGGTTCAAGAGGAGCGTTGGATAAGCCAACGCGATGGCAGGCCAAGAATATGCCCGGACTTATCAAATACTTTAGGGATCTACCAGATAAGATATCCTCCTTGATAAATCAAGCAGCCTCAACTAACCTACCCATCATACTTGTCACGCATTATGGTGTGACCTACAGGAATTTAACCGGTGAAAACCTCGCGATACACCCCTACCTTGCATCAAGGAGAATGGAGAATGTAATAGTAAACCATAGAAACGTGTTAAAGGCTGTTATACATGGACATGCCCACAACGGACTCGTTGAGAGCATTGATATCGATAGTGTTAAAGTATACAATGTCGCTCTACCAGCCAGAGGTAGAATAATTAAGGTTGAAGTATAGTAATAGAACTATCTAACCCCCTCTAATGCCGCTAACGCTGCTAGATTAGCCACTTGCTCCACGAAACCATTTAGAACAATGCCATTCTTCCTCAGTGATACATCAAGCTCGAAGAGTTTCCTTGCCCCTTCATGGGTTTCCATGAGCCCCAGCCTCCTCGCCTCAGATATGCCTTCCCTATACTGTTCACCGAGCCTCTCCTCAATCAAGTCGAGGTACAATAGGAGTATTGCAGCATGGGCATTCTTCAGCTTCCTATGGTATTCTACGAGTTTCCTCAAGCCGTTTAGAAGGAGGTTCTCACGGGGATCCAAGAGTATGAAGCCAGGCCACCTGGATCCCAGTGCCCGGAAGACATCCGTATATGATACCCCACCCTGAATCAACGATACCTGGGTCAACCCCGTTGAGGCTAGGTGTTCATTCATATCGCTTCTACCAATAGATTTCAATGAGTCTATGAAATGCCTTATGTCGCCCCATTTGTTGCCAGCTAGGATCGAGTCAAGGGATCTCTTGAATTTACCTGGATCGCTTAAAATGCTCTCGACCCCGCTGTAACCAAGTGCCATGGAAGCTATGAGCATAGGTGTGAAATATCCCGGGTGGACGATACTACAAACCCTATAGGCCTCTCTATAAGTTCTAGCCAGTATCCTTCCTAATTCAACGCTTGTCAACGCCTTTTCCCCTTTCCTAACCCTCTCCCCCTCTTCATACGCGCCTACAATGCCGTCTAGTATTGAAACAATGTTGCATGCTATCTCATCGAATAATTTATCGGGTCTCAATCTATGTAAGCCGCCAGGCTTTACATAGGTGTTTAAGCCATTTAATGCACCATACACGAGTATTTTCGCGACTTCTAGGCTCATACACAGCCCCTTTCAACTATAATTGTTACAGGTGATATTAATCACTGTGATTCACCTGGTTAAATAGTACTACATGCTTCCTCCCTGCACTCCTGCCCTAGCTCCTCGATGAGCATGCATAACAGCTTCCTTGTCCTCTCACTCAAACACTTAGCAAGCCTCTTAGAGTATTCCAGCCTGATGTACTTCTCAAGTCCTAATATTTTATCATGGAAATGGTTAATCGATTCCCCAAGGCTCCTACCATGCCTTTGACCATAGAGGAATACTCTTATAAAGCCAATAATGCCTAGTGCATCCAGTTTATCAGCATCACTTAAAACTATTGAGAGCTGTGATTCACCGTACTCGCCCGCCTTATTATAGCTATAGGAGTGTGCTTTTATCGCGTCAATAATGGTCTCTATCTTATCTCTTGGTAAACCCAGCTCGCCTAATAGCTCTTCAGCTATTAATGCAGAATAATACGCGTGAGGGTCACCTATCATCCTCCCGATGTCATGGAGGTATACAGCGATTTTGAGGAGATCCTCGCTGATCTTTACACCTCCTTCCCTCACGATTCTCAGCGAGTAGCCCAATACTCTTTCAATATGTGGCCATCCATGATCCAGGGAGTTATCATATAATACCCTACATATCTTCTCAAGAATGTTCACCACATCCTGTAAACCCTTACTACTCATCCATGATCACCATTTAACACATTAACTCTTAACACATAGAGATATCTCTTGTAGAGTATCGACGGGTATTTCAACACCATATCTCTCTTTGATCAATCTACTGGACTTATAGACATTAAACCCGGTATCTCTTAGAACTCCTGTTACAAGCCAGGTGAACACGTCTAATTCTATACAATTTAATCCACCGCATTCACACACCTTTAACAACGCGTTAACCGCCTCATTCCTGTGTCGCCCACTCATTATTTTACCTACACATTCAGTATCAGCACCGCATCCCTCAACAATACAGGAGGATAAGAGGAACAAAGCATTCCTCATGTCTAATGGGGGTTTAATGCCGGCTGTAAGTGGCTTCACTCCTGAGGCCTCGCAGAGGTAACTGTACATTTTAACAGCGAAGACCACGGTTTTAGAGTAGTCACCACCGTAGAGCATGGATAGTTGCCTATTTAGCTCCAAGAGATCTACGCAGTATTTTAATCCATCGTCCGAAAGCTCTCTCACAATACTGGATGAGAGGAACCTAGCAAGCCTCCGCTTCTTTTGATCCAGGAGCCTAGTGTTCCCACTTAAACCCATGAAACTAGTGAACTCGTTTAAGCCCACACTCTTGCCTTTATCACTGAAGTAGTGGGAGAACATGACCCAATACTCCTCACCCTTCACACTTAGCTGGTAACTGATTAAACTATTAGCTATGATTAATATCGATGCCTCATTTACACCTCGCGAGCTGATTAGGGACTCAACAGCTTTAAACTGAGGATCGGTACGCCTTAATATCTCAATAACATGTTTAAGCATACTTATTCTCCTACCTATGAAGCATGCTCTCTCATGATTAAACCTGATCAAGTCCCCCACCACATCAACTAGAAGAAATTCTCAAAATAATCTTTAACTTAAACTCTAACCCTGCTTAACGATTCAAGCTGACCTCCTCCCCGCCCTAAAGGGTTGGGGTCCCCTTTAGGGGGTTCATTGGTTCCCTCCATCTATTCGGGGATGCATCTTTTATCTGGAGGGCAGGTCGAAGTATTTCCTCAAGGTTTCATAGAGTAATTTATGAGCTCTAGAGATAGATGTAGTTTTGCCCTCGATCAAAACCCTGATCGAGTAGTTAAGTGTATCCCTATACCTTTTGAGGAGGTCTATGAGTGTGGGCTCGGGGCTAACCCTCATCCCAACCGTTAGGGTTAGCACTCCCTCACCGCCCGCTGCCGGGACACCAAAATATCTCTAAGGAAAAAAGCTTAAAACCATCATCCCCGCCATAAATAGCAAGGCTTTCGGTTGTAACAGGCTATAACTTGCTAGTTTATAAAACACTTTAATATTCTTTAGCAGAGGGTGGTTTAAGTGAGATACGTGTTGTTCACTATGAGGGATGGCAGGATCTCGGGTTTCAAGTTGGCTAGTGAAGTAGTACTCTACAATATTGAGGAGAATAAGCCTGAAAAGTCTATTAGAAACACGGGGATTGAGGCACTCGAGGAATTAATCGAGGAATACGATACATGGTTGTTATTCACTAGAGAAATAAGTGGCGAGGATAAAGAACTAGTTGAAGAAATGGGTGTTAAAGTAGTTGTTACAAGCCTTGAAACCATAGATGAAGTAATAGGGGAATTCTTCACTGGGTGAGCCTAAGTGATAAAGCACTATACAATCGATGTGAGTGGAGGAATAGGCATCATTGGAGAACTAAGGGGTAAATTAAGCGAGATAGGCTGTAGAAACACCGAGTTATCCCAGAGACTTGAACTCTACTATTGTGGTGACAGTACTGTTATCATGGTTGAGGTCTTTAAAGACACCGTGTTAATAGATATTGTAAATCCATTGACCGATGAATTAGTTGAAGATGTCATCAGGGTTCTCCCACCTAGAAAGACTATGATCAGGATCCTTGAAAGAGGATTCACGTAGAAAACCTTCAGCTATGAGGGGTAAAACCCTGCCTTCCTACTGAAATTCATAATCATTATTGAAAGTATCCTACCCTCCCTAATCCTGAAAGCTATATCACCGTCTTCACTCAGTATTTCTTCATCAGCCTCTTGCTCGCTGCCAGCGAAATCTATATACAATATGTCGCCCTGTGGATCATACTCCATCATTATTTTCTCCGGGTTCTCCACGTAATACCTCCTGGCACTCATTACAACACACCTTTAAAACGGTGATGCAACCACGTCAGCGAAGTCTAGTGGTAGCGGCATATTCTTCGACTTGTATTCATCGTATTTCTTCTCGAGGAACGACTTGAAGACTGGGCATACATCGAATTTTCCATCCCTTTCACACTTAGTACCCATGAGTAGGAAGCACATCTTTGTTCTTTTATCGTAGTAGGGGCATATCTTATGATACTGTCTAGCACTTCTTAATATCCTGTTAACCCATCTCTGTTTCTCGTCTGTAGGCTTCTTCTCCTGCTTCTCCATCAATGCCTCGTCGAGCTCCTTATCAGATATTTTCGTTGAAACCATTTTCCCCACCCTCTTGTAGATATATGGTTAATCTCTAATAAGTTTGACTATATATAGATCCACTAATCTAGGATACAGGGATGGGTTGTAATAGGTGTCGTGGAGGGTGAGGAGTTTACTGGTTAAACCCTATGGAAGCATTGTCGACGTCCTTGTAGAGAAGTTGAAGACTCCTCCTATGAGAATGTACTTAAGGGTTAACACCGTGAAGACCACGCCTCATAGACTAGTGGAACTATTACGGGAGAGAGGGGTTGAAGCATATATGGACGAATATATTGAAGAAGCTGTTTACACAGTGGTCCAGGGCCCTTTTCCATTGGAGTGTGACACAGATAAATACATCGTGGTCGACGATAAGACAGCTAGTTCACTAATATTAGGCGCCAACCTCTATCGTCCTGGAGTGGTTAAATCAAGCGTCTTCAGTGAAGGCGATAAATTACTAGCTGTGACCAGGCAAGGCACGCCTCTAGCATGCCTGGAGGCTGTTACGTCATCAAAGAGCCTCCATAAAATGAGGCAGGGGCTTGTAGCACGTAGCACCTCATCTCCTTTTAAAGCACCAAGGATAAGCGAGCTGGATATCTATAAACAGGGATTATTATATCCCCAGGGCTATCCAAGCATCGTTACCACTAGAGTCCTTGATCCCAGGCCAGGTGAACTAATAGTGGACATGAACGCATCGCCAGGGGGCAAGACAAGCCATATAGTACAGTTGACTAAAGGAGGTGCGAGGATCATAGCTATTGATAGAAGCCCCGGTAAGATCGCCGAGTTAAAGAATAATCTTAGCCACCTGGATTTAGACTTAAACGTGATCGCTATCCCGCATGACTCCCGATACCTCCACTACGATTTCAGTTTACTGGGTAAGGTTGATAAAGTTCTGATAGATCCACCATGCAGTAATCTAGGGGTTAGACCGAGGCTACTCGAGAACAGGAGTTACAAGGATGTGGAGAATCTATCTAGCTATCAGAGGCAGTTTCTTAAAACAGCCGCGTTAATAGTGAAACCCGGTGGATATATAGTTTATTCAACGTGCACCCTTACCCTTGAGGAGAACGAGGAAAACATACTCTATGCTGTCGAGGAACTCGGGTTGGAATGCGTGGAGTTACCTGAGAACCCGCCTTACACTGATAAGACAACATATAAAGGCGTGATCGGATACAGATATACTCCATTAAACATGGATATGCCAGGTCACTTTATAGCTGTGCTTAAGAGGCCTTCCTCTTCCTCCTAACCAGTGGAGTCCCACATATAGGGCAATTTATTTCTCCTGGATGAGCCGGGATGTATCCGCATGTAGGACAGTACTCGCTGTACTCCCTGCTGGTTTTAATACCACTGGTTTTTAAGGGCTTGAATGATATCCCAAGATGTAGTAAGAGGTTCTGGAGGCTATAGTCATCCGTCACAACAACTACTTTACCCCGCTCATTAAGCATTAGGGCTAGGGCTGCTACCTCGAGATCGGTTTTCGAAAGCTTGGTTATCTCACCTATTCTTCTAGCCTCCTCTACAACCCTTAGATAAAATGAATCTCCTGGTTCGAGCACCTCGATTAAGCCGGTTTCAATAGCGTCGGTTAACGCGTTTCTGTTTTCGCTATCGATAACCTCGTTGACAGCTGACTCAGTAGTATAGGTTTTGAATACGTGCCGTGGTAAAAGTCTATAGTATTTAGCAAGTAATCCACCCGTATCTAGAACTACGTGTATTATGCTAGTAGACAATTCTCCTCCTACTCAACACGGTTCTTATCCGCTCATACACGGTGCTGAACCTGATTAATTTAAGATAGCTTGTACTACCTGTGATTCTCACAGTTTCTCCTTTATCAAGTAGCTTTAATTTCTCTCCATCGATATAGAGTATAACATAGCCTCTTGAAGAGGCCTCTATGATACTGGCATAAGCCGGTACGATTATTGAAGGCATACCCAGCTGCATAGGGTTTAAATGAGTTATAATCAACTCCTCGGAATCCCCGGTGATCAATGGTCCGCCGGCAGATAAATTATACCCCGCTGAACCTGGTACCGTGCTCACGATTAACCCATCTCCTTCAAATTCATATGTGGAATGCATGCCAGGCGATACAACCGAGATCCTGAACCCCACGACTCTACCCATATCCTTGTTCACTACTGCTACTTCATTCAGGAAGTCGATACACCCGCCCTTTATGCAGAGCCTGCCCCTTGGATATGTATGTATAACGAAGTCTCCTTTGAATATCCTTTCAACCACTACAGGTATCTCTGGCATAGATTCCTCATAGAAATTATTCCTCCTGCCACATGGATGAGGCAATATCAATGGAATGCTCTTCTCATCTTGAAGCATCATAGATATCCTCAACATCGTTCCATCACCACCAATGCTTACAACAATATCCTTGTTAAGGATGAACCTAGGGCTTACATCATCAACGGTTGAGATCTCGACACTTACACCTCTCTCCCTGAAAACACCACTATACTTCCTAGCTATCTCAATACACTCTCGGGTCGGCTTATAGACTATGTGAACCGATGAAACAGGGTACATTACTTATCAATCCATGGAGTTTCATATTTCCCGCTAGTCTAAATGTATGTTGCATGGAGAAATTTAAGCATCGCCTTGAATACATATTTTAGAAATAAGTGAGAGGCCCTGGTTGATGAGATGGAGCAGGGAACCAGCGTCCTCTGTATAAGCATTGATAAACACCTAGCTGAGCCGGTGATCAGGAGGCTCAGGGAGAAGGACTTGATTAACGCGGATTATCTTATAACTAGAATCAATGGCAATGTTATAATACCTGTGAAAACGCTGGAAGGCTTGAACGAGTTGCTCAGTAATACTCGATACTACATCATACAGTGCAATCCGCCGCCAAGCCGGAGAAAATATGTTACACGGGTACCATCATACGATCTCGTAGGGGATGCAGCCATTATCAGAGAAAACGTGCTGGGCTTTATGAGTGGAGATGAAGTAGTCAGGGAGCTGAGAAGCATTCATCCAAATATTAGAGCCATATATGTTAAAGAAGAGACGGTGGATAAATACAGGATACCTAAGCTGAGACTCCTATGGGGCGAGCACATTGATACTGTAGTGGTAAAGGAGTACGGGCTCTTGTTCAAGGTTTCCCTGGGGAAAGTATACTATAACCCAAGGCTCGGGGAGGAGCATCATAGAATAGCGTTGATGGTTAGAAATGGGGAGCTAGTCGTGGATCTCTTCACAGGTATTGGAGGATTCCCCATACATATATCATCCCTTAAAGCAGCGAGGATTATAGCGAATGATCTCAATCCAGAGGCATATAGGCTTCTCTGTGAAAACATATTATTGAACCATAGGAGGTTAAGGGGCGGCATTATACCATTGAATCTAGATGCAAGGGAGATAATAGATTACCTGGATATATATGGTAAAGCCGATAGAGTGATCGCCAATCTACCGAGGTGGAGTCTGGAATTCACTAAGGTATATAATGCTGTTTTAAAGCCGGGTGGAATACTACATCTCTACATACTCACATATGACCGTGAAGCATCAGTAATCGAGCTGGGATCGAAGCTCCCGGGCTGGAGTATTCAAGGCTCTAAATTAGTCTTGGAGTATGCCCCTAGAGCCGGCATATATAGATTCGACCTCGTCAAGCCCAAGGACATATAACCTTAACTCTAGCACTGTGCCAGGATCCCGCAGCATCTGAATGATTCTTCTATCTATATCCCTTGCCGCTTTATTGGCTTTAATACCTATCGTGGCTGGCTCAATGAAGCTACTTCTCCTTATAATCAGTTTAACCGGGCTATCCACTATGAGTCCACTACTACCCTGTGCCAGAACAATGTCTACGAGACCTCCAACCCTGATTACTGCAAGTAAGATAGAGTCATCCCTTCTTAAAGCCTCTTTAAATACCCTAGAGAAATCCTTAGGGGATCTATCAGCCCCTATACCTATTATACAATCCCCTCTCTCAGTTAAATACTCCTCCCTACTGATTTCAAGGGTTGTAACATGAGTAGCCTTAATCCTGGGATGTCCCCTAGCATATACAATCTCTGCTTCAACCATTATGCTTAAACCCCGCTATTAAGAATATTTTAACTATGAAAATTAAATAGGGGTTACGATTTGTCCGGTTTAGAAGAACAAAAACGACTCATTATTGAAGAACTACACTCACTAGGCTATCTGAGAAGCGAGAAAGTCATAAAAGCCCTTCTCAAAGTCCCCAGGGAGCTCTTTCTACCTCCACATCTAAGGGAGTACGCCTATGTTGATACACCTCTCCCAATAGGTTTCGGTCAAACCATAAGCGCGATACATATGGTAGCCATAATGACAGAGGAGTTGGACCCTGCCCCAGGCGATAGGGTTCTCGAGGTGGGAACTGGTTCAGGTTATCAGGCAGCTGTACTGGCAGAGATAGTTGCAAGGAGTGGTGAGGGGAAAAAAGGACATGTATACACTATAGAAAGGATCCCGGAGCTGGCCGAGTATGCTAGAAAGCGCCTTGAGGAAGCTGGTTATAGCAGTGATGTCACGGTGATAGTGGGTGATGGAACACTGGGGCTACCTGAGAAAGCACCATTCGATAAAATAATAGTCACAGCCGCCGCCCCCTATGTACCGAACCCATTAATAGAGCAGCTGGCTGAAGGAGGAAGATTAGTCATACCCGTAGGCGATGTATATCTCCAACGACTACTCACAGTAGAGAAGCACGGGAGTTCGATAACCAAGAGGTATGGAATAGAATGTGTGTTCGTACCGTTAATTGGTAAGTATGGATGGCATATTGATTCAACATATTGAAGCCTTAATGAAGTAGGATTATCAACAATTTTCAGAGTGGGGGTTTTATAGGTCTTTATATGCCCACGGTGAAGCGTGAGCAGAGGCACAACCAGTCCCGGCAAAACCTACAACGACTTAGAGCGGGAAACAGTTGCTGCAGAAATCCTGGAAACCCAACTACTTCGGCTTACTGAACCATTTAGAGAGACCTTTCTGTTCTCCCCGTATATTTTCTTTAAAGGCCTTCATGTATCTCTCAAGCGCTGTGCTAACTCTATCTATACTGAAATCATGTTCATCCACCAATATTCTTTTCACTGCATCGGGATCGGGGGTATGCCATTCAATCCTGTAGTTGTCTGTTACCTGTGGTTGAAGGAAGTATTTCTTTATTGCTATAACATCTACTTCTATCGGCGACTTCAAAATGGGTTTCGGTATCTTCTCGATTCCCCCGTATGCCTTAACTAGTTGAAGAGCCTTCTTGGGGCCTATGCCTTCGAAGCCGTCTGGATTGTAATCTGTCCCCAGGAGTATACCTATATCGATGAGGTTCTCAAGGGTTATACCTAGCTGAACAAGGAGTTTGTCGAGCTCTATGAGCTCCGGCTTTACTTCAACATACTCGTTTTTTCTCGGTAGCTTTCTCCTACCGCTTATGGTCAGGTTTCTAACGAGCTTAGGGGAGCCGAATAGCAAGCTATCGTAATCCTGTGAGGCGGATGCATAGGCATCCCCCTTCTTAACAATATAGGCTGCCTGAGCCTCGCCCTCCGCTGGTGCTTGAACCCATGGAATACCCATTGCGTCTAGTAATGATTTAGCATCCCTCACCATTTCCTCTGTCAGCTTGGCCGACATCATTGCGTATCTCCTCGCGAGCTCGAGGTCTCCGGATTGAACGGCTTCCTCGTACTTCTTTGCTGCCTCCTCCTTAACGGCTTTCCTCCTCTCTATCTCCCTCGCCTTCAATTCAGGGGGTTTACCATCAAACACGTAGACTGGTTTTATCCCTGCCTCAACGATATTTATGGTTCTATAGAATAAACCGCTTAAATGACTCGTGATCCTCCCGCTGTTATCCATTAGAGGGGTCCCATCCGGTTGTCTGATTGCAGCTAGGAACTGGTATAATGCGTTATAGCCATCTATCACTATAATCTTGCCATGTAGGATCCTGAGATCCTCGATAACCGTTTTAGCTTCGCCTGGTATAATGTCTTTTAAGTCTACTCCCATATCTACACCATTATGCTGATCAATATACATGGTGTTAAATATTTAACTCGAAGAGGTTACTTTATATACTCATTGAACCTGGGAGACAATTTCACGAAGAACTCCTTCCCAACTGGTTCAACCTGTATTAATCCAGTTAGCTCAAGCCTCATCAATGTATGATACAGCTCTGACTTAGCAAAGACTAATCCATATTTCTTCTTTAATGCCTCGTCGAGATCACTTTCGGTTATTCCTTCAGGTTTAGACACCAGCACCTCCAATATAGCTCTAAAGAGCGGTGTTATCCTCCAGTATCCCGGATTATACTTGGTCATACCGCACATCACCCAAAATACTTCCACTACTCTACGTGTATATACTGGGTTTAATACCGTGTCTTGGAAGCGTTTGCCTTGCTCTATTACCCCACTCAATATAGAATTTTATTATTGCATCATTTATACTTGGCTTCACTAACTCCAGAGCATTCATGAAATGCTTCCTCTCAACCATCTCTATAAATGGAGACCCCCTCAACGCCAACATAACTGTCTCCCTCACAACCGCCTCTAAATCGGCTCCACTATAGCCCTCCGTAATTCTGGCCAGTTCAACTAGGTTAACATCCCTGCTCAAAGGTATACTTCTAGTATGTATTCTAAGTATTTCCAGCCTAGCATTGAAGTCTGGGGGTGGAACATATATTAGTTTATCGAATCTCCCAGGCCTCAGTAAAGCTGGATCCAGGAGATCCGGCCTATTGGTTGCAGCTAATACGACGACGTTTTCGAGTTTCTGTATACCGTCCATCTCGGTTATTAACTGTGTAACTACCCTTTCTGAGGCACCCGAATCCGTTTCAATACCCCTCAGGGACGCTATCGCATCTATCTCATCGAAGAATATTACCACTGGAGCATAGAGCCTAGCCTTCCTAAATATCTCTCTAATAGCTCTCTCAGATTCTCCAACCCATTTACTCATTATCTCCGGACCCTTGACAGCTATGAAGTTTGCCCCGCTCTCGGTTGCAACAGCCTTCGCAAGCAAGGTTTTACCGCATCCAGGAGGTCCGTATAATAAAACGCCTCTTGGAGGCTTTATCCCGTATCTCTCATATATCTCCGGGTATCTCAATGGCAGCTCAACGTTTTCCCTAAGAGACCTCTTAACCTCCTCAAGCCCCCCGATATCACTCCACCTGACATCTGGTACTTCAACATGTATTTCACGTAGGCCGCTTGGTACAATACTCCTATAGGCAAAGAGGAAGTCCTCGAAGGTGATTTTAATAGATGTGAGTAGGGCATCGGGTAATGGCCATTCACTGGGTTGATCAAGTGGTATCTGCCTCCTAATCGCATGGAGCACTGCCTCCTTAACCAATGCCGCTAGATCGGCACCAGTGTATCCATGGGTTATCTCAGCCAGTTTATTTAGATCAACATCCTCCGAGAGAATACCGAGTTCCCGGAGCCTCCGCGTATGTATCTGGAGTATCTCGAGCCTACCTTTTTTATCCGGCATTGGTATCTCGATCTCCCTGTCAAATCTTCCAGGCCTTCTGAGAGCTGGATCTAACGCGTTAGGCCTGTTTGTGGCCGCTATAACTATTACATTTCCCCTGCTCTCCAACCCATCCATTAATGCGAGGAGCTGAGCTACCACTCTCCTCTCTACTTCTCCGACTACTTCATCTCTCTTAGGCGCTATCGCATCTATTTCATCGATGAATATTATAGCCGGGTTCTTCCTCGATTTCTTCTTAGCCAGCTTAAATATCTCGCGTAATCGTTGCTCGGATTCGCCATAGTACTTACTCATTATCTCCGGTCCATTAATAGTTACAAAGTATGCGTTAACCTCGTTAGCTAAAGCCTTAGCCAGCAGCGTCTTACCTGTGCCTGGTGGACCGTAGAGCAATATCCCCTTAGGTGGCTCTATACCAAGTTTTCTGAATACCTTTCTATACTTCAATGGTATCTCTATCATCTCTCTAATCTTGTCTATTATGTTTCCAAGCCCACCTATATCCTCAAAGGTGACGCGAGGAAACTCGCCTACTGGTTCTTCGAAGACGTATATCTCTGTCTCATCAAAGACTAGTGCGGGTCCTCTTGGCTTGATGGAGATTACTTTGAAAGGTATCGGCATATCAGCTATCACGACCTGTATCTCATTGTCCTCCATGAGGGGATAACCTATCAACTTACTCCTTATACTCTCTAAAACATAACCCTCGATCAAGGCATGATAGTTTGTGGGTGCTAGTTTTACTACTTTAGCATATCTACGCTCTACTTTCTCAACTACCACTATATCCCCTATTTCAACTCTAGCGTTATGTCTTAGCAATGGATCAAGCCTTATAACACCTTTACCCCTATCCTGGGTATTCCCGCTTCCAGCTAGCGCAGCAGCCTCCATATCACCCTCGATGAGTAATAGGTCTCCATCCATTATACCATACTTCTCCATTACCTCAGGGTCGAGCCTGGCGATTCCCTTACCATAATCCCTGCGATCAGCATCTAGGACCTTTAAAACTATTCTCACCAATATGCTTCACCATATAGTAATTCTCCCATGGTTAAAGAGCTGGTAAAACACCTAGTAGAACTAACTCTCTTAAACCCGTAAAAAAGCTTTCTAATACCGGGTGCTCTGGGAAAATCCACTGAATTAGAGGGCGTCGGCTTCTTAACCCTTTGATATGTTCTCAAGCTCTTTAAGTCTGCCCTCTATGTAGTTTAACCGAAAACTAGAGACCTCCCAATATATCCTTAGCTTTCAACAAGCATTCTAACAGAGCCTTTGCAAGCATCACCCCTTTCTCGGTTAAAACATACTCCCCATTCTTCTTAACAACCAGGCCTGCCTCGACCAGGAAGAGCATGTTATAGTATATTGTACTAGCCCCTAACCCAGCCTTAATGAAGTCTACTTTACGTTTAGCACCCATATACATTAAGACAAGTATCTTTGAGGGACCGGTTAACAGCTTTGTACGAGCTACCTCGCGCATGTCAAGCGACATCTAATCCACCACTGATTATAAAAAGCCACATGACGCCCCCTACACAATAATTACCTAGACGCTTCACCATAATAAAATTTATTAGTCTACCATATTATGAGTCATCAAAAGAGGGCCCGTCGTCTAGCTTGGTTAGGACGCCGCCCTGACACGGCGGAGGCCCGGGGTTCAAGTCCCCGCGGGCCCATTACTTCCTTATGCTATAAGGTCCTCTGTTCTCGAGTCAAATAATAATGCTTTACTCCAATCTAGCTTAAGCGTTACAACTGAACCCATCTGTATCTTCATCCTTGCCGGTGACACAGCCCTTATCAGCTCATCTCTTATCTTAATAGTCACGATATTCTCTGTACCAGTTGGCTCCACCACTAAGACCTCGCCGCTTATATCACCTAAGGATTTATCAGCATTATCCTCAACTATTTCAACGTACTGTGGACGTATACCAAGTACTATCTCGGATACACCCTTAGATTCTATCCTCTCACCTATTGTCGGGTCTATGGGTACCCTTATACCGAGTAATTCTAGGAGATACCTCGTCTTAACTGGTTCTATTATCCCTATTCCTTTTACAGCCTTGATCTCCTCGTTGGTAACCCTGAATAAGCCTTTTACCAGGTTTATGGGTGGCGTGCCAATGAATCCTGCTACAAATATATTAGCAGGCCTGTCGTAGAGCTCATCAGGCGTACCAATCTGTCTAACCCTGCCGCCCTCCATTACTGCTATCCTGTCAGACATAGTCATAGCCTCAACCTGGTCATGGGTAACGTATACCGTGGTTATACCCAGTGTTTTCTGAAGCTTCTTCAGCTCAGCCCTCATCAAGAGTCTTAACTTGGCATCTAGATTACTTAAAGGCTCGTCAAGTAACCAGACCTTTGGCTTTCTCACCAGTGCTCTGGCTAGTGCAACCCTTTGTTGCTGGCCTCCTGATAACTGGCTTGGTCTTCTATCGAGTAAATGATCTATGCTGAGGAACCTAGCCGTTTCAACAACCATTTTATTAATATCTTCCCTTGTTAACCCAAGCTCTTTCCTCCTCACCTCTAGTGGGAAAGCTATGTTCTCGAAAACCGTCATATGAGGATATAAAGCATAGTTCTGGAAAACCATTGCTACATCTCTATCCTTCGGATGCATCATCGTGACATCCTTGTCCCCGATGTATATTTTTCCCTCATCAGGGAATTCAAGGCCAGCTATGAGTCTCAGCGTCGTTGATTTACCGCACCCCGAAGGCCCCAAAATAGTGAAGAACTCGCCGTCGTTGATCACAAGGGAGACATTATTTACAGCGATAATCCTACCATATCTTTTAACCACATTCTCCAGCCTAACACTAGGCACGATGATACACCAATAGACCACTATATATAAAAACATAAATCAACCATTAAAAATATTATGATTAATGTACCCCCAGATATTTTGCATCAACCTAGTCAAACCCAGGCCTTTTATGCTTCACTACCTCACCATTCACGAGAGTAGGTGGTACTTGCCGCCCCTTGAAATAAAGAGCCTCGGTTTCTCCATGAAGTACTCATACTGATTCATGTACACCATAATTCTCCTACAGAATAAAAGTAGTGGGCCCGAGGGGATTCGAACCCCTGACCTACGGGTCACTCCCTCCAGACCTCAGTCATCCCAAACGGTCGCTCTGACCCATAGTGATCTGGAGCATCGGCCGCCAGAGGCGTCCGCCGCTCTGCCTGGCTGAGCTACGGGCCCACTACAAGTCATCAATACTAGGTTATTGGACGAAGGCGTTTAAATCTTTTTCACACAGGGGCAGCACGTGTTCCCATAAACAATTCTTTCATTGTTAGAACCATATTTAAAAAGAGTTGAACCATTATTTTTATAGAGGCAGAGCAATGAAACGGTGATGATGAGGCTTGAAGTACCCACTCGACAGGATATGTGTGAAGAGTGGCGTGCTCTGTGCCAGCTGCCAAAGGAAGGTGGAGTCAGGTACTGTCAGGGAAGATGAAATACCAGTGATGAGGATACTCATGGATCTAGAGGAAGAGTTAAAGTTTCTTAAGAAAGGAGAGTATGTCCGTTCCTTTAGGATCAGTAACCAGGTAATAGTAATGCTTAGAAACGGCTTTGAACCCGGCGAAATAAGCGAGCTGGAGAGAGAACTCTCACAGAAGCTAGGGGACAGGGTTAAAGTAGTTATTGAGACAGGCGACGTCAAGCGATTAATAGAACAACTAATTGCTCCAGCATCACTGATAGGTGTAAACCAGGTATGGCTACCAAGCGGCAGTGAAATGCTTAATGTTAGAGTATCAAAGAGAGATAGAAGGATATTAGGGAGAAACAGGGAGGAATACGAGAAACTATTATCAAGCCTGCTCGGTGTTGAAACCCGAATAATTTTTGAATAAATCTAGTTTAAGACTAGCTTCTCCTTAAATAACTCCCTCAGTACAATCGTAGCGTATAACCCAGGTTCCAACATAAACACTAATCTACATACATCACCAGCACAAGACATCCGTGTGTTCAACGGCTTGAACAACCCATTCCTATAATAGCATGGAAGACTCCTCGCCTCCTCTAGCGTGAGCCCTTCCTCGCTGAATATACCACTATATAATTCAATGCTTTCAATACAGCCGGGCATAGGGTATTCCTTATCAAGATCCACGAATCCCTTCTCCTCAATTATCTTATTGAGTAATAAGTTATACAGGTATCCGGCGTACGCATCAATAATTATCTCGTTAAGAGCCCTGAGAACATTCTTCAACCCTAAGCCGTTGTATCCAGCCCTAACATATCTACCCTCATAGTAGAAGCCGGTGAAATCCCTCCTTATCCTTTTTACTATGGCTTCCAAATCCTCCCCAGGATACATGGTATCAAGAAGAATTCTTGAGAAACAGTTCTCGCGTCTTTTTACGACGTATTTACCTAGTAAATGTGTATTATACCTCTTTACACCAAATCTCTGGTATCCATAGTAGGCCGGGAGCCCATGCCTACTGATCAGCTCGAGGATCTTTTTCATGACTTCTTGCTGACGCTCATCAAGGCCTTGGATGAGTACTTCAAACTCATTACCCTTGAATATTTCCCTGCCCGGCTTAAACCTCGTGTATCCAGCTATCTCGAAAACCACTTTGTCTCCCTGTATAGGGAAAATCCTCTCATCCACCAGTAGTCTCTTAATGTAGAAGTATGAAGTGGTAGTCGCGTTCTTATCCTTTAATCCATGGAAATGTATATTCTCAACCGGGATATCTAGCTTCCTCGAGAGTATTCTTAGGGCCTCAAAGGTATCAAGACCTCTCTTTACAACCCTTACAACAATATATCCTTCCTTACCATGGAGATCCACTCTTTTAACCAGGTATCCTTCATCAATGACTTCACGGACTATAAAGCTTGAAGGCGTTATTCTATATTCATGATTCACCGAGAGGCTTGTTAAAGAATATTTCAACCCGGATACATAGTCCAATGGATGTGGATATATCCGCCCGGTGTCTGAATCCATTATAGGGGGCCTCTTTTAAATAATTCCATCACAGAAGCTTTAAGCCACCTGTTAGCTTGTCAACCCTATCATCGGGCGCTGGACCTATAGCTACAGCCGTTATTGTGCCTGGGGGAAGCTCTGTCAACCCAGCATCCCTCACTATTGAGGCAGGTAACCCATTAGATATTGCCTCCATATATATCTTCACCAACTCTTCCTCCCCTCTTACCTTAACAACTATCTTCTTCTGCCCACTATTCCACCACTCATTAAACCACTCTCTATGGTTATAATAGGCTTCGAACGCAGCTATAACTGATGCATGGGCGACCTGGGCAGCTATCTTACCCTTACTCATCTCCAGGTCGCTTCTAACCACTATAACCTGTTTCATATGTTAACCCCTACACTAACTTAACTCACCAGGCACAGCATGGGCTCTAATTGGGAAATAAGGGACTAATATTTTTAATCCCATTAACCATAATCAATAGAGATGTCTCGCTTAAAAAGGTGGTTTAAATGTCGCAGTATGTGCTTAAGCAGAGCGAGCCAGGGATAAGAATAGAGGAGGCAGCCTCTCCACTCATATGTGATAGCTGTCATAGGTTAATGGAGCCAGGCGAGTATGGTGTAGAATTCTACTGTCCAAACTGTGGAAAAGTATTAATTAAGAGATGTAAAAAATGTAGAAAACTAGTAGTCGAATATACTTGTCCAAACTGTGGATTCAGAGGTCCATGAGGTGGTGGTCAATGGCTCAGGTACTGGTAATAGTTAGAGTACTACCCGAAGACGTGGAGACACCACTGGATGAATTAAGGAAGAGAATAGCCAGCGCGCTCCCTGAGGGATACGAGTTAAAGATGTGGGATGAAGAGCCAATAGCGTTCGGGTTAAAGGCATTGAGGCTGGCAATAATAATGCCTGAGCAAACAGAGGGCGGTACTGAGACGCTTGAGAACCTTATAAGCCAGGTACAAGGAGTAAGCCAAGTCGAGGTTGAGTATGTGAATAGGTTGTCCTAGATTCGATTTTGTCTAAACAACCTTAAACAGTATCAAATAATCAATCCTCTTCTAAGTAGGTGATCCATATATTAATGAAAATAGTGATATATCCATTTTGAAGGTAATCTCAATGAAGCCGGAACAAGGGTGATGACCTATGGCTAGGCCAAGGATACTTATCATTGGGGGAGGTAAGGTAGCCGAACATCTCCTCACGCTCTTCAATATCCATGAGGAAGCTGAAGAAGTAATCGTTGTCGACAAAGACCCAAGGAGAAGAAGTATTTTTGAGAAAATCGGCGATGTACTGGTTCTAGAAGGGGACGCCACCGATATTGGGATCTATAACGAGATAAATATGAAGGATATCACGGTCATACTAGCCCTGACGAACAGTGATGAAGTGAATTTAATGGTGCTTGCAATAGCTAAGTCATTCAATATCCCTATTAGGATTGGAAGGTTCACAGACTCCAAGATCGCTGAATTAGTTTCCAGTCTTGGACTAGGTATACCAATAGTGCAACCTGTTGTAGTGGCTAATATAATAGCCCAGATAATCTCATCGATCTCGAATGGAAAGGTTATCGGAAACGTGGGGGAGGATAAAATGCTAATGGTCTCGATAAGTGAAGCCGACCCTGTTGCTGAAAGCAGTATCGGAAACGTAGATTTAGGGGAAGATGGAAAGATAATATTACTATTTGATGGCTTGAAACTCAAGATCCCAGAGCCCTCGGATATATTGAAGCCTGGAAACATCCTCTTTATACTGGCAAGAAATGAGGAGGTAATTAGGAAGATTAAAGGCTAGCTGGCTCGGCGAGTAACTGCTTCATCGCATCTCATACCATCAAAACTCATCACAGCCACTAATAGGGGAGTAGTCATGGATCCCTTATTACACGGGGAAACTCTATATATTTCTTTGATGGTATATAATAAGGAGTAATTATAGATTATGGGAGGCACACCAATGAATCCCGGCGTCCAGGACACGGGAATAAACGTTGCAAGCATTAGTTTATTCATTATTATATTGCTGACAGCAATATTGATAAGGGTAATTACGTCACGATTGCTGAGCTCGCTTTCTGAACGTGGAAGCATTTCAGGTAATGTACGAGATATCTCCATAAGGATCATCGATATTGTACTAGTGGTAATATTGATTAGTACAGCCGTCATGCTATTTATTCCACAGTATTGGGGAATACTTACAATCTTCGGGCTTCTAGGTCTAGTAGCCTTAGTGCTCTTCATACACCCGTTGATCTCATATATATCGATGATAATACTCCAAATGGAGTTACCATTGAAGAATAGGTACTATGAGATATCAATGCCGGGTATCCAAAAACCGTTAACCGGTAAAATATTGAAGATAACGTCGAGAAATACTGTTGTCCAGGATATACATGGGGTCGAGCATTATATACCAAACATACAATTAATACGGGCTATCTTCAAGCCGCTTCCTCCACAGTTAACCCTCAGAGTAGTTGTTGATTTACCTGGTGAGGGCATCGATATGAACTATTTAAGCGAGCTAGATAGGCAGATCACAGAGAAGTTAGAGGAGTACAGACACCCAGGTTTCAAGGATGTGAGGAAGATAGTTTTAGCTAAAGTATCAAACAACCGCTTAGAATACCTTGTAACACTCTATCCTGTTCAAGCAACTATAAGGGATGAAGATGTGAGAAAAGCTATGATCGAGTTAGTTTCAACGCTCTCCAAGACCCTTGAGGGTAAAGCCAGCGGTATCAACGTGATGAGCGATTAACTGCTTTAAAGGAGTAGAGTGTCTCCGTTCACAGCTTTGTAGAGTACTACTTACTCTCCAGGAATCTCCCCCTTAGATCGAAAAATGTAGCATTGTCTACGAGCACCCTGATCCATCTACCATAATCTAGAGCGGGGTCTCCGCTCTTACCTGTTACCACTACCGGGATATAGTTTTCAAGCCTGCAAATCCATGTATTCAAATGCTCCGTGGTGAAACATTCCACTTCTTTTCCAACGTATTTTAAACGTATTTTCAAGCCAACCTCTTCTATGACCTGTAGGGCCCTTAGAACCCTTTCCTTCTTAACTCTGGTTGGTACCTGGGGTAGTGACGCTGAATAAGTCAGCGGTCTTATACTATAACCTGCCAAGTGAACTCTTTCAAACTCTAGTTCCCTTATAACTTTAAGGGTCTCGTTGAAGTCTTCCTCATCCTCCATGGGATGTCCAACGATGATATCGGTTGCAATACTTACACCAGGTATCCTTGATTTAACCTCATTAACTATCTCGATATACTCCTCCACGCTATAGTTGCGGCGCATTACACTAAGTACTTTATTGCTTCCTGATTGCAGAGGTATGTGGAGGAACCTATATACCTTGCTGGATTCATTGATAGCATCTATTAAATCATCAAGGATGTAGCGTAAGTGCTCCGGGTTTATCATACCTATTCTAATCATGTATTCACCACTGACTCTTCTACTCACCTCCTTAACCAGCTCCGGAAGCTTCCGTGTCTTATAGAGGTCCAAGCCATATGTACCTAGATCCATACCCGTCAACTGTATCTCTACTGCCCCGTTTCTAACTGCTCTCTCCACTGCTTTTACAACAGCATCGATACCATGGCTGACGAGGATGCGTCTAGCATGCTTGGTTATACAAAAGCTGCAATTGCTTAGACAGCCCTCCTGTATTGGTATCGGGGCGATCCTATCTTCTACATGAATTCCTATTCTATCTCTTTCCCTTAATCCATCAATCAATATAACCTTACCCCGCGTCTTCAGGACTTCTGTGATCAAGGCAGAATTCTGGGGCGAAACAAGGCTGGCCTCAGGCGCTATCTTTAACACCGTGTATGGTTCGGCCTTGGCCATACATCCGGCTACAATTAGCTTCTTACCTGTTCTACTAGCTACTTCATACAGCTCCCTTATCCTTTTAACCATGTGGTATTCTGTATCCAGTCTCACAATACATGTATTGATTATAAGGGTATCAGCATCTTCGATACTGTTAACTAATTCGTGTCCCTCGCGCAGAATATTCTCCACCATCAATGCTTCATCGCTCTTATTCAGGGCACATCCATAGGTCTCAATATACACCCTCATATCAGCACCCGTTTCCAGCCATCCCCGGCGTAAAGATACCTGATATCCTGCTTCTTCATAGATTACATATATATAACCCTATTATATCATCCATGGAGCATAGGTGTGTAAATTGAGTAGGCAGAGCCTACCAGGATATGAGAAACTAGTTGAGAGGGCCTTTGAGAAGCTTGGAGGCAAGCGTGGGAGCGGCGAAGTATTTGAGATGCCCCATGCCGACGTACTCGTCATCGGGAGTAAAACAGTTGTGCAAAATTTCAGGCAGATAGCCAGCGTGCTTAATAGGGATGAAGAGTTATTAAAGAGGTACTTCATGAAGGAGTTGAATGTGCCAGGCTCAATCAATGAAGCTGGCCAACTGGAGTTAAAGGGCAAGTTTAATCCGCAGGCAATCAATCAGTTACTAGTAAGGTTTGTAGAGAGGTATGTTAAGTGTAGCACATGTGGTTCAGTACATACAAGGTTAACTAAGAAGGGAAAGGTATTCGTGCTTAGATGCGATGCATGCGGTGCTGAGACAACTCTTCCAGCATTTTAAGGTGTAATCATGGAGAACCGAGGGAAGGAAAGGGTTAAGACCTATGTTAAGAAACAAGTTGTCGATGGAGAGGTAATCATTGCAGCATGCGATGAAAACATTCTGGGACTACACCTAGTAGACGAGAACATTAAGGCTAACTTCTACGTTGACCCCTACTTCTATAAAGGTGAACTATTAGATCTCGAGGAAGCAGTTAAAATACTTGCTACAGCAACCATCGGTAATATAGTGGGGGAGCAAATAGTCCAGGCTGCATTAGAGATGGGATTGATCCATCCTGAAGCAGTTTTAAGAATAAAGGGCATACCCATAGCTCTTTTCATGAGGATTTAATAGGGGTATAATGTTTTGAGTAATACTCGTTTCTGCGTTAAATGCGGGAGGGAATTCAAACAGGAGGATTTAATCAACAGCTTATGCGTTAATTGCTACCTAAAGTACCATGGAGTCTTCAAGGAAACCCCTCATGTAGAACTGACAATATGCCCTAAATGCGGTTCATGGTATTTTAAGGGGGCATGGCATCCTTCCCTAGACATAAGGGAGGTTATAAGGAGGGAGCTACTGGCGGATCTCCATAGATTCCTATATGAGAATATAAGTGTAATCGAGGTTGACGTGGTTTCCGACATATACAAGATCAACGCTGGTGAATATGGTGTTAAAGCGATATTCACCATGGAAGTCGATGGAAGACATGTTGTCAAGGTAAACCAGGTAGTAATTACAAAGCTTAGATATAGAACCTGCGATAAATGCATGAGGAGAACAACTGGTTCACATAAAGTACTCGTACAGGTGAGGTTTGAACCACTAGAAAACATAGAAGGGCTGCGACACGAGGTCATGGAGTTACTACGTGATCTTGAAATAGGTGAAAGTATCATCGAAGTAATGGAGCTACGGGAGGGTTTAGACATAAAATTCGAAGATATAGTGTCCCCGAGGAAATATGTTAACATATTGGTAAAGAAATATGGGGCTAAGACCTCGGAGTCGTTTAAGTCGACGAAATACGATTTCCAAGAGGGTAAATGGAGCGGAGTGATGACTATATCGGTAAGGATACCTGCAATCAGAGAGAACGACATAGTGAGATACAGGGGTAAACTAGGTATTGTTAAACAAGTTGAAAACGGTGTCATTAGAATCCTCATCCTGGAGACAGGGGAAGAAGTGGAAGCTCGTCTCTCAGAGTACTGGGACAGAGTGCTCGAAAAGCCCGGTGGGATCTATATAGATGAACGAGTATTCACTGTAATAGCCATAGACAAGTCAACAATATATCTCCTAAACGAGGAAACAGGTGAGTTGAGAGAGGCATCCTTAACCCCAGCTAATTATGGGTTAAAGCCGGGTGATAAAGTTATAATATTGAGTGATGGTGAAAGAGAACTAGTAGTAAAAAAGGAGGGGTGAGGTGTCTGAGTAAGAAGCATCAAAAACAGGGAGATGAGCATGGTGGAGAGATACCACTACCCAACCCTGATGAGGGGACGATAATATGTGGTGTAGTAAGGCATCTAGGCGGAGACTATCTCATAGCTAAGTGCCTCGATGGAGTCGATAGAAAGATAAGGATACCTGGTAAACTAAGGAGGAAGGTATGGATAACCGAGGGAGATATTATCCTGGTGGGACTCTGGGATTTTTCATCGGAAAAAGGTGAAGTAGTATATAAGTACGGTAAGAACGAGGTAAACAAACTGGTTGAGAAGGGGGTAGTGCCGAAGGAGTTCATCGATGCATTAAGTGAACTCATATGAGCGACGACATAGATAAATTACTCAGGAAAAAGGAGGAGCCCCGTAGAAAAGATAAAGACCTCTTTGAAACGGTTGAAGAGGTCTTTGATACAGCCACAGTCATGACTATCATTGAATTAATAAGGAAGAAAATAATTAAGAAGCTAAATGGTGTCGTGAACACTGGTAAAGAGGCCAGGGTGTATCTTGGAATAGGGTATAATGGAGAATACCTAGCCGTGAAGATATATTTAACTAGCACGGCAGAGTTCAAGAAGGGAATATACAAGTATATCATGGGGGATCCACGCTTTAGAGACGTCAAGATCAAGGATACAAGGACACTTG
>NZ_JBMFMW010000003.1:0-28362 GCF_049970475.1 Desulfurococcus sp. | reverse complement strand
CTGTTAGAATATGGGTTGTAACCAGGTTAGATACCTGGCCTATGAGAAGCGAGGTTAAAGGGATCACGCTGGATCTTGGTGCTGGTTTAAGAGGCATATGGAACCTGCGTGAAATGTATGTCGAGGGGCGCAATACATTAAACCTGGCTCACTTATGGGTATGGACATCCTCGAGTGCATGGAATATCTGGGGTGGATTCTCCGATGTATACAGTGTCGACTTTGAGAGGGCCACCTACGATCCCTCGGTATGGAATCACCCATTCAACGGTGGGCCACTGGCGTTTAGGGCGCCTTACGTGGTAGTTACAGCTGGGCCCTCAGGCAAGTTGAATGTGTCTTCTAATGCTGTGATATGGGATGCATCAAAGAAGCAATGGGTACCCGTACCCAATGGTACGCAAGCAACAAGCAAGGTGATCTTCGACTTCAGTAAGCTAATAGGTGCTAAATTCCATAATGGGATAACCATAAGCTGGGCCGATGTAATAGGTTTCCTGGCATACATGTTCGACATTGTGTATGACCCAACATACAGTAGCCTAGAGACCAGGATATCCTCATCTTCGAAGCCTTGGGCAAACACGATAAAGGGATTCGAGTTCGACTTCAACAATAAGAGGGTTACTGTGTACGTTGACTACTGGCACTTCGATGAAAACTATATTGCATCATGGGCCTCCTTCAGCCCTGTAAATCCGGTTGAAATACACGCTGTAACCTTTGAGCTAGCTCTTGACAGGAGGAACGAAACAAATTACGTACTATACCAGAAGAAGAATTATGAATGGTTCAGCCTGGTATGGCCTGATCACGTTGCAAAAGTAAAGGCAACACTGCAGTCATACAAGAACAACCAGGCTGTGTTAAACAAGGTGAACAAGTATGCTATGGGCACACTCAATATGAATGAGTGGAATGCTAGAATAGACGCTGACTTAAACTGGATCAACACCTATAATCTTGCATGGATAAGCTATGGTCCATTCATGCTGACAAAGTTAGATACACAGAACCAGGTATTAGAGCTCACGGCGTTCAGGGATCCAACATACCCGTTTAAGAAGGGAGACTGGTATTTTGGACAACCAGTCGCTACTTCAATAGTATCAGTATCAATAGAGTCTCCAATACAGGGTAAGATACTGCCAGGTCAAACAGCTAACATTACTGTGAAACTATCCGGTATCCCACCATTCTCACTGAAATACATGATCAGGGATCCCAGAGGAATAATAATAACTAGTGGAGATGGATTAAAGGTAAGTGAGGATACGTTCAGGGTTGTACTTGACTCAAACTTCACTAAGACACTGGCATATGGAAGCACATACACAGTAATACTCGTTGGTTTATCAGAGGAGGTAGCCATACCCGGGATAACACGTCAGGTCGTGAATACAGCAACGCTCTCCGAGGCTCTCTCAACGCAGTCTATAAGTGATGTACTGGCTAATGTAAAGGCGTCAGCGTTAGAACAAGTGAATATCATATTATCACAGCTGAAACAAGAGAGGGCCGTGGATCTTGAATCACTAAGAGACCAGTTGGCAACCGCCATCAGCGGTGTTACCGGGGTATTGATAGACCAGTACGTCTCGTTAATTGGCACAGCAATGGACAACATGAATAGGTTATCGCAGACCACGGCTTCGACAATAACTTCACAGGTTTCCTCACAAATACAGCAGATTAGATCGGATGTTACAGCTCTAAGCGAGAAACTTAATGATACACAGGTCACCGTGAGTAGCTTACAGACATACATAGTGGTTAACATAGTGTTAACACTGGTTGCAATAGTCTTATCAATCATAGCCCTGGTAAGAAAACCTAAGGCTTAGTTTTTTCACCCCCTTCCACCCTTATTCAATTTTTATAGCCGGCTTTGATTAATACGGCCCCTGGTATCGCTCCTAGCATTGCCTTTCCGATTCCTAGCTGGCTTCAGTAATAGAGATAATATAATGGCATAGAACCACATGACTGGGGAGATATGTTTGGTATGTAATGTATTTATAAGCCTCTGGGATTTATCAGGATTAATGGTGGTTGAATGCCGGGAGCCGGCTACTATATAGCTAGGCGTGGAGTTGTTTTACTGGTTTCCTATGTTGCGATAATTATAATAATAGCTGCTATACTGGAGCTATCAGGTTATGCAACCCAGATATACCAGGCAGTAATCAATGAACTTGTAAGGGCAGATGTAGATGCATTGGTGAAAGCACGTCAGGGCCAAGTAGATCCAGCATACATCCAAGAGTATCGTCAAAACAGAACCATAGAGTATATGAAGCAGTATGGGCTGATAGATGAAAATGGTAATCCGGTCCCTTCATACGTGAGAATGTGGAAGCTTGCATTTAATGCTTTAACATTTAACTTCGGTAAGACAAAAGAGGATCTCGTTGCAATGGTTGTTCCCACTATGCCCCCTGCAAGCATCACTTACATAATATCGGTAGTTCTACCTAGGACAATAATAGTTGTCACTGTTGGCGAATTAATAGTAGTCGCAATAGCGTTACTGGTTGGTCCTAGAATAGCATATAGACACGGTACCTTCTTGGATAGGGTAGTGGTGGCTTACGCGGCTCTTACTAGTGCTATACCACTATGGTGGCTTGCAATGTTGTTTATAAGGGTGTTCGGATACCAGCTTGGATGGTTCCCTACGAGTCTAAGAGGAGTTACCACACCGCTTAACAACTTCTGGTCTAACCCTGCTCAGAACTTTGTAACTATACTATGGTATATAACGCCGCCGCTTACAGTATTCACGGTTATCTCGCTTGGTGGATGGCTATATGGTATTAGGGCAATGGTTTTAAGGATAGTTAGGGAAGACTACGTAATGGTAGCGAAAGCAAAGGGGTTGCCCGAGAGAGATATTACAAGGAAATACGTGATGAGGCCCTCACTAGCACCAATATTGACTAATGTGATACTAGCGTTGGCCGGTACCCTTGGCGGTATGATTATCACCGAATCCGTATTCGACTGGCCTGGAATGGGAACACTATATTATGCAGCGATAACAACGGGCGATGCTGAAACTATTGTAGCATTATTCGTAATATATGTAGGAGTCTACTTGATAGCAAGGTTTATACTTGAAATATTATACGTATTAGTAGATCCCAGGGTTCGTGTGAGGTAGGGTGAGATCACGATGGCGGCCACAAGGGAGTTGACATTTAAAGACAAATTAGTTCTCAGAGTAGTGAATCCCTTAAAGGGTGTTCTAAAGGAAATATGGGGTATGACAACAGGTAAGATAGCATTATTACTATTATCAATCCTAATAGCTGTCTCTGTGTCAGCTGCATTAACAATGCCTCCTGGCTTCCTGGACTCATGGCAGAGCGCATCATTCTGGGAGGATAACCCCGTCATAGTACCACCAGATTGGGTGAAATACTTTGGTGCAAAAGTAGCCCCAAGCATAGTTGAGGAGAAATCGAAGCCCGATGTCACGCCTCAATGGGATCCATCAACAGGCATACTTACATTAACATATAGGTTTGAATATACTTTAACCGACCCAGTATTTCCACAGGACTATTATTTCGCAGTCTACGGTATAAAATCCTATGATAACATTACCCCGATAATAACTATAAGTGTTGAGCGCCCGGACGGTGTTACAAGTGTTTTATGGCAGGAGAACATATTTATAAATAACACTAACGCTGATGTTACATCAATTTACAAGACAGACCCGAAGAAAATAAAGATGGATGATCTTGTATCGGAAATATTTGCGAAATATAATATCACAGTACCTCCCAATATAATCGGAGAAAACTACATGATACAGGCAATATCAAGCTCGTTGCTACGTGATAGAGTAGTTTCAAAGATATCGCAGCCTTCAACAGCTCTCTCGATCTTCCAGAAACCAGTTAACGTGGAGAACTGGGTAACCGTGTTGAGAAGCGAACAAAGACCAGTACTTGAGGAAATAAACAACTTGTTAAAGAACATCCGAGGCTCCATCAGTAACGATCCAGCCAACATATTACCGCTCATCAATAACGCCATATCTAATGTTACATTCCTTATAAACAACCTGGATAAAATAACATTCAGTGATCTCTATGAGACACTTCAAAACGTTTCAACGCTCCTAAATAACGCATATAAGTTAGCTATGAGTGAAAACTACCCCTCGGTAGTTGTAACTAATATAAATGATGCGAAGAGCAGAATAGATAAATATCTTGATTCACTAAAGGTCACTGTTTCATTCATTGGTATAAGCCCTGAGTTCGAGATATTAACGGGAGCATATAGGTTCGAAGTAAATATTACTTATCCAGGTGTTAGAACATATCCGTCTAACCCGCAGTCGCTAATAAGCTATGTGAAATTCACTGTGAAGGGCTCAGTAAAGGGAACACTTGGCACTATAAATAATGGTGCTGACTTAGCCACGCTACTATACTATGGTTTCCCAATAGCCTTACTAATAGGATTAATAGCATCGGTATCTTCAACGCTCATAGGCGTTATAGCTGGTATTATAAGTGGATACTATGGTGGATGGATTGATGAGGTTATCCAGAGAATAATAGATATATTGAATAACATACCATTCCTCCCATTAATGATAATTATTGGTACAGCCGCAATGAAAGTGCTTCCACCCGGCACACAGAAATCCTTCTACATAATAATGCTATATGTTGCAATACTGATAATATTCAGCTGGGCTGGTCTAGCAATAGTTGTACGCTCAATGACGCTCAGCATAAAGGAGGAACCATATATCGAGGCTGCCAAGGCTATGGGCGCATCTAATACGCGTATAATATTCTACCATATATTTCCCCAGGTAATGATGTATGCTGTTGCAACCCTAGTATATAATGTCCCAAGCGCGATACTAACGGAAGCCGGGCTGAGTGTACTAGGACTCAGGCATGGATGGCCTACATGGGGTGCTGTGCTAGCCGAGGCGAGGGCGGCTGGACCAGTTGGATATGCTGCATGGTGGTGGATACTGCCGCCCGGACTATTACTCTCTCTGACATCACTAACATTCGTGCTACTCGGGTTAGCAGTTGAAAAAATAGTTGAGCCACGCTTAAGGACTCTATAGTTACATTGTTTTTTAATCCCCCTCCCGCCATATATGTAAGGATTAATATACATCCTGGTTGAAGAGGTTTTGCCACGATCTAAACAGGTATTCTTTTAAAGCCTCTCTTAGCTGGCCTGAATTAGCTTGGTAGAGTATCAAGCATCCTCCCTATTAATAATCCATCCTGGTCTTCCACTATCTCTACTAGAACCTTTTCTGTAGGCTTCAGGTTTTTTCCTTTAGGTATTATAGTTACAAGATAGTCTTTGCCTCCAATTACACCTATATACTCGCCTCTGAATAAGCCTCTACCAGCTACTTCGGCAATTATTTTCCCACCCTTCCTCACTGGTGGCCGGATTCTTCTTGCGTAATACATGCCCCATTCATTCATTGACCAATGGAGTCTTATACCTGTCTCCTCCTCTACCTTGCTAAGCCATTTCCAGAACCTATCCCAGGATACTTCCCTTACCCCCCTGGGTTTTCTCCCCCTCTTATGCCTTATATACTTCTGGATGGTTACAGGTGGCCAGCGTTTGCCAGCACCTATTTTAATTGCCCATTTGATAATGGATACTACGTCTTCATCATTTAAGCCTGGTAACCATAGCGGTGTTACATGGAGGTCTATATTTGTCTCTCTGACAATGTATTCCGCAAGTTCCATTACTCTCCTGACATCATAGTATCTTGTACCATATATTAGATGAGCTTTCTCGTTGTCTACTACATCTATGCTAAGATTTACTCTATCTAAACCCGCCTCATCTAATTTATCTATGATATACTTGTTTAAGAGTAATCCATGGGTTTCAATGGCCACACTTGAGACACCTGGCACCTTCTTCAACTCGCTGACTAGCTCGGTGAGCCATGGATATGTTAATACATCCCCCATAGAGTCTAGTAGGACTTCTACCCCTTCACCCTTCACACTAGTGGCTTTTCTCACACCATTCACTATAAGTTCGGGGTCCACTATGTATTCAGCCCAGCGGTTAAGTGAATGTATTCCAGCATCGACACTACAGAAAACACAATTCTGGGGGCATATAGTCGTCGGTCTTGCCTGAAGCACGTTTGTGCCCCTATCTATTACTCCGAAGGCTATGTACCCATATGCCGGCATAGACCCGGGTACCCTATATATTATCCTATTACCCGGGAACCTCCCAATAACCTCCATCAACCCCTTTAACCCCAGTTATACTCCCTCTAAAATATTTAAACCTACCCTATTATTCACTAATATAGACCAAAGGCAGGTGTTGAATTATTGAGTGAGCCAATACTTGATGTAAGGAACTTGAAAACATATTTCTATACAGCAAGAGGTATGGTGAGGGCCGTTGACGATGTATCGTTTACATTGAATAAAGGGGAGAGCCTGGGTATAGCTGGGGAGTCCGGCTGCGGTAAGAGCACGCTTGCATACTCATTGATACGTTTAGTCCCTCCACCAGGTAAGATAACTGGAGGGCAAATTATTTTCAAGGGAAAAAATGTTTTAGAGATGAGCGAGGAGGAGTTCAGGAGAGAGGTTAGGTGGAAAGGTATTTCAATGGTGTTCCAGGGAGCAATGAATGCGTTGAACCCTGTTTACACAATTGGTGATCAAATAGCTGAGGTACTAATGCTTCACCAGGGATACTCTAAGAAGGAGGCACTTGAAACAGCTGCTAAAATGCTTCAAATGGTTGGCATAGATCCGAAGAGGTTGAAGAGCTATCCTCATGAGCTAAGCGGGGGCATGAAGCAGCGTGTGGTAATAGCAATGGCGCTCGCTCTTAACCCACCAATAGTCATAGCTGATGAGCCTACTACGGCACTCGATGTAGTAGTTCAGGCACAGATCATGAATTTATTGAAGAGGCTGAAGAAGGAGCTAGGCTTATCAATAATACTTATATCCCACGACCTAAGCTTGATCGCTGAGATAGCCGATAAAATAGCTATAATGTATGGCGGTGAAATAATAGAGTATGGCCCGAGCGAAGCTATATACAATAGGCCAATGCACCCATACACGATTGGATTACTTGGAAGCATACCTAGGCTACACGGCGAATTAAGGGATCTAACCTGGATACCCGGGTTTCCCCCTGACCTAGCTAATCCACCACCCGGATGCAGGTTTATGCCCAGATGCCCCAAGGCATTTAATAAATGCAGTGAGAAACCCCCGTTGGTCGAGGTTGAGCCAGGCCACTACGTCAAGTGCTGGCTATACGCTAAGGGGTGATTGGGATGAGCGAGGAAAGAATATATGAGCCTAAGATAACATCTAACACCATATTGTTCGCGAAAAACCTGAGGGTATACTTCCCGGTAAGAAAGAGCTTTCTCGACATACTACGTGGAAGACCCCAGTTATACGTAAAAGCAGTCGATGGAGTATCCTTTGATATAAGCAAGGGAGAGGTATTCGCATTAGTTGGCGAGTCGGGCTGTGGTAAAACAACCACGGGCAAAACCATATTGAGGCTTAATAAGCCCACGGAAGGCGAGATAGGTTATCTGCCCTCGAAGGAGATCCTCGAGGAAATGAGATCCTATGGAAGCATCAATAACATCAGCGAATACGGCCATATAAGCCTAGCCTCACTCAATGAACACATGTTACGTCCCCTCAGAAAAGATATCCAGATGATATGGCAGGACCCCTTTGGAAGTCTTAATCCACGTAGAACCATATATGAGATCCTTGAAGAGCCCCTTGCAATCCATGGAGTGGGCGTGAGCCGTGAGGACAGATACGATATAGTGGCAAAAGCGCTTGAATCGGTTAAACTGACGCCACCAGATGAATACATGGATAGATATCCGCATATGTTGTCTGGTGGGCAAAGACAGCGTGTAGTAATAGCGAGGGCGCTAATACTTAATCCCAAGTTCGTAGTGGCCGATGAACCTGTCTCAATGCTTGATGTCTCAATAAGGGCTGAGATACTCCAGTTAATGATGGAGCTTAAGAATAAACTAGGGCTAACATACCTATTCATTACCCATGACCTAGCTGTTGCAAGATATATATCCAATAGGCTCGCAGTAATGTATCTTGGACAAATAGTTGAAATAGGCGATGCTAGAAGGGTCATTGAGAATCCATTACATCCCTACACTAGGGCTCTTGTAGAGGCCATACCGGAGCCCGAACCATCGAGAAGGCTTGCCATTAGGGAGATACCTATTAAGGGCGAAGTCCCTTCACCTATAAATATCCCAGCCGGATGCAGGTTCCATCCAAGATGTGTTGCACTTGATGAGAAACCAGAGTTGAGAGAATACTGTATGAAGAGGGAACCCCCGTTGGTCGAGGTTGAGCCAGGCCACTACGTCAAGTGCTGGCTATACGCTAAAAAATGATTTTTATCGAGGTAATAAAATAGTGTAGAGGGATGCCTTTATGATTCCTGAGGAACGGGTAGGGATAATTGGCTGGGGCTCATATATACCTAGGTGGAGACTACCCCTCAGCGAAATAGTTAGGACGTGGGGATTTAATCCTAAGGAACCAGAAGAATTAAATGTCACCGAGAAGAGTGTCGCCGGGATAGATGAAGATGCCATCACAATGGGCTGGGAGGCCGCTGTAAACGCATTGAGACGTGCTAGAATAGACCCGAGGAAAATCGGGGCAGTATGGTTTGGGACTGAGAGTAAGCCCTATGCTGTAAAACCCTCGGCAACGATTATAGCTGAGGCTCTAGGTATAACTCCTGAAACCATGGCGACAGACCTGGAGTTCGCGTGTAGAGCTGCAAGTGAGGCGCTGAGGATAAGTATTGGAGCTGTGGCATCTGGTTTGATAAATTATGCACTAGTAATAGGTAGTGATACAGCACAAGCAAACCCAGGGGACGTGTTAGAATTCACAGCTTCCTCAGCTGCTACAGCCCTTATAACGGGGCCTAGGGAAGAGTCAGCAGCATACTTCGAGGCAAGTGCCACATTCGTCACCGATACACCTGATTTCTGGCGTAGGGATCATTCGCGCTACCCACTTCATGGTGAGGCATTCACAGGTGAGCCAGCATACTTTAAACATATAGTGGGCGCCGTGAAACTACTAATGGAGAAGACCGGGCTTAAACCAGAGGACTTCGATTACGCTATCTTCCACCAGCCAAACGGTACATTCCCGCTTAGGGTTGCAAGAATGCTTGGAATACCCAAGGAGAAAGTAATACCTGGATTAGTCACACCGTTCATAGGTAACAGCTATAATTCGTCAGCCCTCATAGGGCTTTCCCGCGTGCTTGATAAGGCTAAGCCGGGCCAGAGGATTCTCTTGGCACCATTCGGCAGTGGTGCTGGTAGTGACGCCTACAGTATCGTTGTAACTGATAGGATCACGGAGAAACAGGAATTAGCACCCACCGTGGATGACTATATAGTGAGGAAGACATCGATAGATTATGCCCTATATGCTAAATACAGGAGACTGATTAACAGGATAAGGTGAAAAATGATGAAGATATCTATACCTCCATCCTGGAGAACAAGACTTGACAGATACAGGCTTAAAGCCAGTAAGTGCAGGGACTGTGGTAGAGCGGCCTATCCGGCTTCAAGTATATGCAGGTTCTGTGGGTCAAGGAATATCGAATATATCGAGTTGATAAATGAGGAGGCCAGGTTGATCACGTGGACAATAATTTATAGCGCGATGGAGGGCTTCGAGGAGAAACGCCCCCTCATGATAGGTATACTGGAGACCATTAATAGTAAGGCACGGATAATGGCCCCCCTCACCGATGTATTACCAGAGGAGTTAAAGCCGGGTATTTTAATGGAGCCGGTCTTGAGGAGGATATCCGAGGACAATGAGGCAGGATTAATACACTACGGTATATCATATAGACCGGTGTTTAAGCGAGTTGGAGTCTAACATAGATTTTTTACTTGAATCCCTTAGGAAATCCGGGAAGCCATTTGAATACATAAATGAATTAAAACTAAGTGAAAACCTGAGAGCACTTCTAAGGCGTCTCTACATACAGAGCAAGGAAGGCATCAGTCTCTCGGCTATTGGGTCTACAATACTTGATTTTGCAGAGGGGGATTACGAGGGATTCAACGTAATAGGGGCTTTACAAATACCTATCGGGGTGATAGGGGTTTTAAATCTATTCATAAATAATGAGAAAACCGAGATCTATGTTGTCGCCCCCCTCATTAAAGGCAGGCTGCTTAATAGGTTAAGGGATAGTATCCTCATCTTAGAAAGCTCTATTGTTAACATTGGTATCAAAGACTATGAGGGTGTATGTAATTCTGACGCGTATGTAACGTTCAGTGATCATAAAGATGCATTGGATCCATTGGTTTTTCCAAGACTATATAGTGATCCAGTTTTCCTCGGTGTGAAACACTCATATATGGCCCTCATATACTATATGCTCGGCCTCGATGCATTTTCTGCAGGGATACCGGTGGCTCCAAGCGAGTATACTATTAACGGGGACACCCTGAGATACAAGGTTATACATGATGCACCATATCAATTACTGAATAATACGGTCACCAGCGAGATCAGGGAGTTACTTAAAGCCGTTGAGAAACCCTATATATGCGCTGTACTCCTCCTCTACTCATTAATATTTGATTTAGGGCATGCTTCCCCTACCGCTAAGACTTAGGAACACCTCGTATTGTTTCTCAGCGGTTTTCACAGGTAGATCACCTAGAACAATGAATTCCCAAGGTAGTTTACCACCGAATTCGTATCCCTTTAACACGTAACTGGATCTAAGATACCTGTCTCCAAGGGTTTTCCTCCAAGCCGATAACCCTCCACCACGGGTTGCCACGTTGATGAATACGTTGTCTAATGGCATACTGGATAAAGCTATATAGGCTTGTATGAATCCCCATTCTATATCATATGGTCTCGCATCTATTAACCCCCTTAACTCCCCCCTATATAAGCTGAGTATTTCCTTAAGCTTAGCTGGTTCCTCCATCCCAATCCACTGGAACATCGTATGAGGCTTCGGTATTAATGGGTTGAGCGATATTGAGAGCTCTCTACCATGCCTCCTAGCTGAGCTGGCCAGCTTCTTCAGAGTATTGATGTCTATTTTAACCTCATCGATGCGGGTTCCTTTCACACCATATATCATGTATAATTTAATATTGAAGCCTTGTTTCAGGATGTCTTCTATAGTATTCGCTATTTCATCATGGAGGCTCACGTACTTGAAGAACACTCTATGGAGTAATGGACTAAACGTCTCCGGTGCCAGGCTAAGAGTCCTCTGACCTATCTCTTTGATTAACTCTAGTACATTGCTCCTCAACGCGGTAAGCCTTAGTGAGGGTAGTGAGGCTTTTATTTTCTCCTGTGAGATGTATTCAAGTAGTTTCACATGGGTTGGGGATACTGGGAATGAGAGACTATACATTACTACCCTCCTACCCCATATACTACTCGATAACCCCTCCTCCATAATCTCCTTAAGCATCATTATACTCCTCTCTCTATATGGCTGGAAAACCCTTGATTCAAGGCAGAAGCTACACCAGTACGGGCATCCTCTGCTAACCTCGAGCTTAAAGCCCCCGCCATATATCGGTTCAATCTCCGTGTTTTCCACCTGGTGAACAGGGTGAGCCGCATCATCGAGCCTTTCAACATACTTCCTTATAATTTTCTCCCCATCATTAACGCCTGGAACGTAGACGTATGTGAGTCCAGCTATTTCTTCCAGGAACCGTTTCTTATCCATCGTCTCAAACCATTTCAGTAACACTTTTTCCAGTGTGACCTCGGCTTCACCTATAACGAATGCATCTATTATGCCGCTGTATGGGATAGGATTCTCCATGACAACTGGTCCCCCCGCGATTATTGGTGTATCACGTTGCTCACGCTTAACCGGTATTTTCCCAGCTATCAATAGCCTTACGAGGTTTACTATGTCTGGCTCATAGTGTAGCGTGGTTAGTATGAGGCCGAAGTATTTTAATGGAGTGTTTGTTTCAAGGCTTCTAGGGGGAGGTTCATCACCTGTGAGTCTCGTATTGGTGAATCTCTCAGTGTATACTTCATTCATACTGTTTGATAATTGATATATGATGTCGGGGGCTAAGCTGGAAATCATCACTCTGTATATGCTTGGATAAATATATGCTATCCTCGCCTTTACTTTAACTGGGTTCTTATATATCGTGTTCAATTCCACCCGCGTATCTCCTCCACGATATTAAGCTTTATATACCATATATACCTATACGTATATCTCGGTGTAAGCATGATTGATTACTCCAGGTTCATTAGTAAGGTTGCCTCGAATATTAAGGCATCGGAGATACGTGAACTACTAGCAATAATACGAGGTAGAAAGGATGTAATAAGTTTTGCAGGAGGCATACCAGACCCAGCCTTATTCCCACGTAAAGAACTAGCAAAAATAGCTGGAATAGTCATCGAGAAATACGGTGACGATGCATTACAGTACAGCGAAACCAAGGGGATAATAGAGGTTAGGGAGACATTGAGCGACTTCCTAGCTAGAAAGAGGGAGATACATGCCGATGCAGAGGACATAATTATAACTAGTGGGAGCCAGTCGGCCCTAGACATAGTTTCAAGGGCCCTCATAGATCCAGGCGACATAGTGATAACTGAGAGCCCATCATATCTGGCAGCACTTGGAGCATTTAAGATGAATGGCGCCAAACTAATAGGTGTAAAAATAGATGAGAACGGTATGAGGACGGAGCTCCTGGAGGAAAAGCTGAAGCAGTTGGGAGATGATGTGAAGAAAGTGAAATTCATATATGTTATACCAGTTGGCCAGAACCCGGCTGGCACCACTATGAATAAGGAGAGGAAGAAACATCTCCTCGAGATAGCTTCGAAATACGATTTATTAATCCTGGAGGACGATCCCTACAGTTACATCATCTACGAGGAAGGAGCTGAAACAGCATCACTGAAGAGCTTGGATAAAGAGGGTAGAGTTATGTATATGAGTACTGTAAGCAAGATTCTAGCACCAGGCCTGAGGATCGGGTGGATCGTTGCTGAAAAGGAGCTTATAAGGAGGTTTGAGATAGTGAAGCAATACGTGGACCTGCACTCACCCACCTTAAACCAGTTCATAGTTGCCGAGGCCATTAAAACGGGTTTAATAGACGATGTTGTTCAGAAAGCCATACCATACTATAAGGCAAAAAGGAACACGATGCTTGAAGCTATCAAAGAAAACTTCCCCGATTACGTCTGGTACTCTAAACCCATAGGAGGGCTCTTTGTATTCGCATACGTGTACAAGAATGGATTCGATGCAGGAATGCTCTTAGAGAAAGCGGTGAAGCAGTATAAAGTGGCATATGTACCGGGCGGTAGCTTTCACCCTGAGGGAGACGGAGTTAATAGTATGAGGCTGAACTTCAGTTACCCCACGCACGAGCAGATAAGGGAGGGAATAGCTAGGCTGGCCAAATTGATTCGTGAATCCTAGTTTACTTCAACACTATTATGGATCCAAGTTCTTTAGGCGGTAGCAACCCAATAGTTTTCTCAATATCCCCTATCTCAATTATTTTTACAAAGCTGGATAATTCATGAAGAATGTTTTCGGCTGCCCCCGGATTGGTATTCCTAATGGTATTCTTGTATGTAATCACTGTTTTCTCAAGGCGATGGTTTATTGGAATCCATGTTGTAAATGAGAATGGCGATACAACTATCTTCTGAGGGGTTATCTCCTTGAGTAATCTATAATAGATGTCGGCACCAGGCTCCGTTAACACAAGGGTATTGATTCTACTGGGTATATTGCTCACATGGCTAACAATATTTAACCCGAGATACTGGGCTAGACGGGTTGAATCCCTACAGTATAGTATTGGCTCTCCATTACTCCTCCCAGTGAATAAAGCGGTTGAGAACGCTGTTATATTGCATCCAACTATCAGGGTAACTCCTTCGGCCTCGGCCCCTAGTTCTATCCCATGGGCTATAAACGGCTTCACAGCTGTATATGGGTTTGCATTAAGGGACTCCTCGAAGACGTGTTCCGGCTTAACTGAAACATAGTCGGCAAGCAATCCATTAACGTTATATGCGAGTATGCCGTGGCGGCTAAGAGGTGAAATAGTGATATACCTGCCTGTCACGCTTGTATTGCTACCAGAGGTCTCTATAGCCTTTACTACTCCGGATGCCCCTAGGATGATTCTCCCAGGGGGAGTAATGTTATGATTCATTATGTTTCTCTCTATCTGTCCCACGTAGACAAAAACTGTTTTCGCTAATATGTCACCATGCTCGACTTCTATAAATGGTAGCTCATGTAATTTCACGGTGCCATCGAAAACTATGCTACGTTGCCTCAATAAAGCCACCTACTATAAGCTTTTAATATAACTAAGGGTAATATATCACTAAGAAACCTGGATTTATATTTATTTACAAAGGTGTTGGGGGATGACCAGCATCCCGGAAGCGAAAAAAGAAGCATCGATGAGTTTACATTGGGTCAGCAAGGATGCGAGGGCAAGGCTTATAGAATTAATGCTTTCAACCAGGAGCATCATTGAGCTATCAAGGGACTTAGGTATCTCACCAACGGCTATAAGGAAATACTTGAAGAGGGAGGCCTATCCCAGTGATGAAGTCCTTCAAAGAGCGGTGGAAAAGCTGGCGCCTTATGAGGTGGATGAGGCAATGAGGATAATAATTACAGACTTGTTGGAGTCGCTTAGAAACCTCTACAACTCTGTTAATGAGAAACATAAGGAGTATATAAGGGAGTACTTAAGAAATATTACTCTTTAAAGGATGAACAGGTTTGGGTAGAAAACCTTTTTTAGCCAGCGGTAAAATACTTGGAGACTACTCTGTTTTAATTAAATACTTTGAAATATGCATGTCTAAAGGCGGTGAGTGCATGGATCTGCTTCCTTCACGGGAGATACTGGATGGCATTAAAGAGATGGCTGAGAATAAAGGGTATTCTTATCTAGAGGTTTTAGGAGAAATCCGTGTAAGAATAGAGGATAAGGTTAATTGTGATATAGCTGTGGAAGCATATAAAATGGTTCACGGTATAAGTGTATCCTGCGAGGACGCCAGGATGGAGCTTCTGAAAGAAATAGTTGCATGGTATCTGGAGGCGGCTGAAACACTGGGACTCGTCAAGCTCAAGGAATCATGGAAGCCATAGTGATATATATGTTAACAGTTAACACGTTGATAAATGTCCTGGGAAGACTGGAGAAGATGCTTAGACAGGAATACGGTGAGGCAAGCCTTAAGGAGATCAGGGAGAGAAAGGGCAGGTTTCAAGTATACATTGGGGTACGTAATAGATATCTTGGCTCCTTAACTGTAAAAATTTTAATCAGTAAGGATTGTAGTAGAATATGGGTTTACACGGGTAGGACAGGCTTAGACTTGAGGATCAAGCGGTTTCTACTTAGAGAGCTCCCATGTATACAGGGTGATACGCGTAATGAGGCAACCACATAAGAAAAGAATCCAGGTAGCAGTATCGATACTGAGCGAGGTGGCAAAGAGAGTTAACGAGTTTGATAGAGGAGCACTTGTTGATTACTTGAGGAAGACTTATGAAAAAACTGGATTAAGCCCGATCAGAGGGAAGGCTCTGCCCCCCGACATATACGACAAGGAGCTTACAACACTATATGTAATCGGTAAATATGGATTGGGGCTTGCCCAGGATTACCCATATATGTTCTCGAAGATTTTCTACGTAGAGGAAAACCTGGATATGGCGCTGGATCTAATACTCCAAGGCGATATCGAGGGAGCTAGAGAGAAAATAAAATCGGTGTCTCCTACAGGCGTGGTCGATGGTAACATGATTGCAAGACTGTTGAGAATACCTCTAACAAAATTCATACTTGGATTCATGAGCGAGGATGGATTCACGAAGATACTGCATGCAGTATATAATGCTTTCCCGGAGGAGGAAAAAACCGTTAAAAGCTATGTTAAATTCTTCATAGGTTTAAAACTAGCCGAGGCAATATACAGGGGTGAGATAAGATCCCGCGAGTACAAGGAGGCATTTAAGAGGGCTCTCGCAATCAGGATTGGCTTTCCTAAAACCACGCCAAGCGATGAATATGTTAAAGCTATAGCCGAAGCCGTCTTCAACATATCCAAGAAAGAATTAGGCAGGGTACTCAGAGTTGAGGAAGAAGAGAGAGGTACGGGGGAGAAAGAAGATAAATAATCACGCGCGATCTTTAACCAGTCCAGTATTGTAGACTATTCACATCTCGCTGAAACCGGTTCTACATGTCACCTTCTGCCTCTTGCACTCGGTCTCTATTAGTTCCATGATCCGCCTTCTCTCTCTACGGGTTTTCTCAATGTAATTATACAATGGGTGCGTGGGCGTATTCATGAATGATTTCACATGAAGTACGTCGTAATATAGTACTATGTTTAGTTTCTTAGCTATCTCCACCATGCTTCTCACAGTATCGGGGTCACTATTGATGCCTGGTATAATTGGCCCGTAGAAAATCCATGAGGCAATTTTTTCCTCGACTAGTTTTTCGAGTGCTTTTAAACGGGCATTTGGGGGCGGTGCATGTGGCTCTATCTGTATGGAGGCCCTGTAATCAAGGGTGGTTATCGTGAATCCCACATCAACTAGATCCCTATGTGTTACCAGGAGATCCATGTCTCTTAAAACCAGGGGATTCTTTGTCTGAATACTTGCATGGAAACCATGTCTTAATAATACTTCTAGTGAACGCCGCGTTAGCTTATACACGGCTTCAACAGGTTGATATGCATCTGTTACCGTGCCAATGCCGACAACGCCCCTTGGGTACTTGACTACCTCCCTTCTTAATACGTCAACTATATTCTCTTTCACTAGGATTATCCTTCCCCAGTTACCGCCTACATCTCTATTCCTCGTGTATAACCTAGCATAGCAGTAGATACAGGCATGTGAACAACCGACATAGGGGTTTAAAGCATAGTCTAGTCCCGGCAACCCGCTCCTCGACAGGGCTGTCTCACACCTTGTCTTTATTACTTTAAACTCCTGGAACAACTCAGGTATCCCTCGAGAAGAAGTCTCTAATACTCCTCGTTTTTACAATCCTCTGAAGCAGCTTGGAGGAATTGTACCATTTAGTAGCCCCGAGCCTGGTTACCTTATCCAGTAGATCGAAGACCTCCTTTAACTTGCTGGTCTTTAAGATTGGTTCATGCCTGTACATCTCTCTAATCGACTCCCTGACAAACCAGACACCCAATGGTAGATTGAAACCTGGATATATCTCCCTAAGTAGTATCGCTGTAGCCTGTCTTCTCATCCTTGAAAGATGCTCAAGTGTCGCAAGCATGCTTGCATAGTAGCATCCACCAATACCTGGATAAGTTGTTCTCCCATGATAGTCCTCATAGTCTCCCTCAACAACCACGTCCAGGGCTCCAGGGTTCCATGTGGAGCCTGGCCACCAGGCTTCCATCCATTCATAACTCCACTTAGCTGGGTAGAGTAATGCTATGAATAAGTTATCGTAGTGCCTAAGCATGTATACCTCTACCTCGTTGATAACGTCATATTTTTTCACCTCTCTAAGCAGCTCCCTGGATATCATGCTGTCAACAGCGGTGATGCTCCACCTTGTAGGTACCAGTCTCCTCTGGTTTTTAACACCTAGTGCTCCGGCACTGAGTATCTTCTGTATATGGGAAACCGGTATATTTGACTTATAGAGGTAGACCACCGCGTCATAGGCTGGTAGATCCGTATCATTAAACGCCTTCTCCACGGGCCTAGGCACAGAGGGATTGCCTAATACCTGTAGCCTTACTATTGGTGCCCTAGGGCCCTGCGGTGGTTCCTCTTCGCTGAGATGCAATATTGGACGCGGTGGCTTAGCTAACTCTACTCTAATATCCACAGGTCTACTGCTCAGGGTCATGAGTCTTGTCTCTTCAACTATCCTATCATACGGCTTTCTCACATCTATACTGGTATATCCTGTTACAAGGCTCCATCTATATTCAAGGATATCCTCTATCCTTCTTCCAAGCCATGATTCAGGGTAATCATACACTAGTACGTCATTGTTTGGAGGAGCAGCGCCTGGACCTGCTCTAACATATGGATAACCATATCTCCCAACAAATAATGAGGGCGGGGTGGAACCCTCTATCACACGCTGGCCAGTGATCCCCGATAGCTTAATGGATGCTCTAGCCCTAGCTATAACAGGGCAGTAGGATAACCCGCAGAAGCCCCGGCCCCGGCATGTAGAACAGATCCTGGGATTAAAGCTCATCATAACTTGCTCCTATCACCCTATACAATTAACTATAATTAAACTTACCACACCTTAATTTAAATTATTCATCTAGATGAAGTCGCCTCCATCTAGCCAGACCATATATGATAAGATAGGGAATTGAAGAAAGAAGAGAAGAAAAGAAGAATAGGATAGTATGGGACTAAATATCCAGCTCCTCCAGCAGCCGCTTCCTGTTAACTATTTCACGCTTCTTCTTGAAGAGCCTGGTGCTGAAATATCTGGCAGCGTAGTCTGGTAGTATTGTTACAACCTTGTCGTCGTTTCTCAGGTTATGGGCTTGTGCGAGCTTTATAGCTGCTACAACATTTGCTCCACTGCTTATTCCAACTGGGAGGCCTTCTAGCCTGGCTATCTTCCTAGCCATTTGTATTGCTTCATCGCTGTTCACGGTTACAAAGTCGTCGAGCAGGTGCTTATTCCTCATAACTATATCGGGTATGAAGCCGTCACCAACTCCCTCTATTTCATGTCTTCCCCAGGGACCCGGCTTACCAGTCTTAAACCACTCTGCTGCAACCGGGCATTCAGCTGGTTCAGCACCCGCCACTATGACGTCGCGGCACTCCTCTTTAAGCCTCTTCGCTATACCTATTAAAGTACCTCCGGTTCCAACCTCAGCTACAAAGGCCTTGGGGCACCCTATTTGATCAAGTATCTCTTTACCTGTTGTCTCGTAATGGGCCTGTATATTGGCTTCATCTCCCCATTGATCGAATAAGTAATATTTATTAGGGTTCTCAGCCACAAGCTTTCTAGCTATTTCTAATGCATTACCAGCATCGGCTTCACCGCCTGGTGTGAAGTAGAATTCGGCTCCGAATAACTTCATTAACATGAATCTCTCGGCACTCATCTCCTCTGGTATTACTATTAAAACCTTGAAGCCGAGCACGCTTGCAAGGGCTGAGAAAGCTATGCCTGTATTACCTGTTGTAGGAACAACTATTGTCATACCTGGTTTCAATTCTCCTTTCTCAACGGCTTTTCTCAACATGTATAATGCCATCCTATCTTTCACGCTGCCCGTTGGATTAGTGAACTCCATCTTACCCCATACTTCGGCCTTGAAGCCCTGTGGCAGTATCCTTGAGAGCCGTATTATTGGTGTGCCCCCTATACACTCGGTTATATCCCTACACACCTTCATGCATATACCCTCCTTCTCAGTATATATCTTACTAAAGTGGGAACCTGTATTTAAATCATTGTTACGGTTTATAATCGTAAAAATTTATTACCCACGGGCTCTTAGAAAATAAAGTAACCAATGGGGGTGTAGAGTATATTCGATATCCATCGTCCACGGGACCTTAGCGACGCCCTGCAATTCCTTGACAAATACTCGCCAGACGCGAAGCCCCTGGCAGGTGGTACAGAACTACTAGTATTGATAAGAGACCGGAAAATACCTGTGCCAAAATACCTAGTGGATCTCTCTCCACTGAGGAGGGATCTCTCCTATGTAGTAGTGGAGAATGGCGTGGTGAGAATAGGAGCCCTCACAACACTATGGGAGCTCAGTAAGAGTATACTGCACCAGGATATAAAATATGCCGGGTTCATAGATGTCTTCAGAAAATTCGGTACCATGGCAATAAGGTTTAACGCCACGATAGGCGGTAATATCGCGTCGGCCACGCAGTACAGCGATTACATAACACTCCTGCTCGTCTACGATGCCGAGCTAAGGCTTGAAAGCGTGCATGGTGTGAGAAAGGTCAGGCTGGAAGAATTCCTGGTCGATAAAAGGAAAACGATTCTCATGCCGAACGAGATCATCACGGAGATATCATTCAAGGAGCCGCCATCTAAGACAAGTAGTGCATTCATAAAGTTTGATAGAAGAGTGCTACTTATAGCCGGCATAGTCACTGGCGCCATCTATTTAACAGAGGAGGAAGGACGGATAAGGGAAGCCAGAATAGCCTTCGACATGATTAGTGAGCACAGGATACCTGGAAGGGCCAGGAGCACTGAGAAATGTATAACTGGAAGAAATATAAGCGAGGAAACCCTCATAGAGGCGGAACAATGCCTCGATAAGGAGATGAAGAGGATTAGTGACTGGTGGGCTACCAGTGAATACAGGCTTGAAATGTCTAAGGCTATTTTAAGGAAGGGTCTGCGCCTCGTACACAATAGAATCCTAAACGGGGTGATGTAGGTTGGCGGGGATCGTTAAAGTCAGGTTAGAGGTTAATGGTAGGGAGTACATAGTTGACGTACCTCCTCATGAGAGGTTAATTGACACACTAAGGTATAGACTAGGTTATACAAGTGTTAGAGAGGGATGTGGTAGAGGGGAATGCGGAACATGCATAGTCCTCGTGAACGGGTTACCAAGGCACTCATGTCTCACGCTAACATCCACGCTTGATGGAGCCAAGATAACGACTGTGGAAGGCCTGGCCCCCGAGGGCAAGCTACACGCTATCCAAGTAGCATTCATCGAGACCAGAGGCATGCAATGCGGTTTCTGTACATCGGGCTTCATAATGATGACTAAGGCGTTGCTCGACCATAATCCAAACCCAAGCTACGACGAAATAAAGGAGTGGCTTAGCAGCACATTGTGCAGGTGTGGGAGCTACCACTACTACTTTGCAGCAGCCAAGCTTGCAGCCAAGTACATCAATGAGGGCAAGATCTACTTCGATGAAAAACAGGTGAGAGAGAAGTATCATTTAAAAGTTGTCTAGTAGGTGGTTCACATGAGTAAGCCCGAGTATGTTGAAATAGTTGAAAAGATATTCAATGAAACAAGGAGTAAGCCTACGAAGGACTTCAAGTATATAGGTAAGCATGTAGTGAGATGGGACGCCATAAGTAAGGCAACAGGTAAGCCGATATTCACAGCGGATCTAATTAATCTATTAAAGAACCCCGTATTCGTCTACAGCGTTAGATCCAAGTATGCCCATGCATTAATCAAGGGTATCGATGTATCAGAGGCGGTTAACTACCCAGGTGTGATAAAAGTTATAACATCCAGGGATATACCGGGTATAAATGACGTTGGCTATGTACTACCGGATCAACCACTTATAGCCGATAGAAAGGTAAGGTATATAGGGGATACCGTAGCACTAATAGTGGCTGAGAGCCTTGAGAACGCCAGAGACGCTGGGGAAAGAGTCCACGTTGACTACGAGCCATTAGAGGTATACCTAGACCCGTTGCAGATAATTGAATGGAATGGATTAAAGGAGAAGCCTCATACATTAATACATGATGAACGTGGAAGCGACGTATTAACGAGGTACAAGATCAGAGTTGGAGACGTAGAGAAAGCATTCAAGGAGGCCAGCGTCATAGTTGAGAACGAGTATAGGACACCTATGCAGGAACACGCCTATCTTGAGCCAGAGGTGGCAATAGCAATACCCGAGCCGTATGGAGGAGTTACAATATATGCTAAGACACAGTGCCCCTTCGATACAAGGAAAGCTGTTTCAAACGTATTAGGACTACCATTCAACATGGTAAGGGTCATAGCTCCAGCACTGGGTGGAGGTTTCGGCGGCGCTGAGGACGTGGGCAACGAGATAGCTGCTAAAGCCGCGTTAGCAGCTCTATACACGAAGAAACCAGCGGTTGTATTACATACAAGGGAAGAATCCATAATAGGACACACGAAGAGGCACCCGATTATCGCTAGATACAAGCATGCAGCTAGGAGAGATGGAACATTACTCGGCGTCGAGGCCGAGATAATACTAGATAAGGGAGCATACGCTAGCCTCGGCCCATTCGTCGCATGGAGAGCGATAGTACATAGCACCGGGCCCTACAGGGTTCCCAACGCGAAAATAGATCTCGCAGCGGTGTACACGAATAAAGTTCCCGGAGGAGCGTTCAGAGGCTTCGGTAACCCACAGGTAACATTCGCGGTTGAAAGGCAGATGGATATACTTGCTGAGGAACTAGGCCTGGACCCAGTGGAGATAAGACTTAGGAACGCGTTGAGACCAGGTGATAGAACGGTTCATGGACAATTACTGGATCACGGCGTTGGACTAGTAGATGCCATCAAGAAAGCAGTTGAATTAAGCGGGTGGTATGAGAAGAGGAAACTGTACTCCGAGGCCAAGGGTACTATTAGGCGTGGAATAGGCATAGCTGTATTCTATCATGGAAACAGTATTGGCGCGGAGGGAGCCGACTACTCGTCTGTAACACTAATCATACAGAGGGATGGAAGCATAATATTTAGGACAGGGTTAACCGATATGGGCCAGGGCTCTATCCAGGGCTTAATCAATATAGCTGCTGAAATACTGGGTGTCCCGCCAAGCTACTTCAAAGTAGAGTTACCGGATACAGCATCAACACCTGATGCAGGACCCACGGTTGCGTCTAGAAGCACTGCGATGGGCGGTAATGCAACACTTGTGGCGGCATATAAGCTAAGAAAAAGACTCAATGAGCTAGCCTCCTCTATGCTTGGATGTAGTAGCCCTGATGACGTTGTAATAGATGCTCCAAAGGTTTATTGTAGAGACGACCCAGAACACTATATAACATGGAAAGAACTAGTGGAGCAATCTTTCTGGAAAGGTGTTCCACTGCAAGAATTCGGCTACTATAGGGCTCCACCGGCAGAGTGGCATGAGGAGACAGGCACCGGTCAACCCTACTTCACATACACATTTGGCGCCATAGTGAGTGATGTGGAGGTAGACCTCGAAACAGGAGTTGTGAGAGTAAAAGACGCTGTAACAGTATATGATATTGGAAGAGTAATCAATCGGACTGGTGCAGAGCACCACGGTGTTGGAGGATATATCCAGGGTATGGGATACGCCCTAATGGAGGATACGTATTATAGCCCTGAAGGACACGTCTACAATACAAACTTATCGACATACCATATACCCACAGGCCTGGATATTCCAGAGAGAATACTAGTAGACTTCGTGGAGGCAGGGTATATTAGGGGGCCGTTTGGAGCTAAGGGGCTTGGAGAACCCTCTATAGTTGGCATAGCTCCAAGCATCGCCAATGCTGTAGCGCATGCATTAGGGAGTAAAGATGCGAACAGGGATGTAAATAGAATACCATTAACCCCAGATACGGTGTTCAGCATCATAAAGAAGCGTGGATTAAATAAGAGGTAATAGGTTTTAACCATATTCTTCTTTTTCCCTTATACCACTTTCCCTCCTCTCCCTTAAGTTAGATTCAATGCCGTAGTATAGGCTTCAACAATCCATGGTCTGGTACAAGGTATATACCGTTAGGCCTTTCCTCTACTTTATTATTTATGGCGAGGTAGCTACCCGTATTCAGCTCCGAGTATACTTCCCGCATGGATTCAAGGATTACTTCCTCACCATTATCAAGTAAGCCAATATATCTCGATGGTATGGCATGATCTATTATCGGCTCAACCACGCGTACTAGTCCGGTGTACTCTGATATATTCAAGACTGGGTCTATGCATCCATGGACTCCTCTAGAGTAGATAACTGGTCTAAGATTCACGTGAATTCCAAGTATATTTAGGTGTAGAAGAGTATTCTTTTTGAACCATAGATATTCAGCGAGACTTATTCCACCTCTATGCTTCTCCCAGTACTCGTATACAAGCACCCATTCATCAACCCGTTTAAGCACTCCTCTATTAACGAGATCCTCGAGGTCTTTAGTGAAGTCTTCTTTAACCCCATATATCGCGATATCAATGTCATTGTATTTACCGAGGATCCTTGAGGATCCTGTGACATATATATCATTCTCTCTCACGCCTAGAGCATCTGAGATGATTTCCGCGACTACTTGTTGAATATTGTTGAGCCTGTTTAGAAACACGGTGCTTTTCGACACCGGTATCACGGGAACCCTGGACTTAATGCACTCCCAGTCCACGGTGTTAATGTATCTCTCTAGGCGCCACCCGGGTATTTTCCCTGAGATATAAAGATCGTACCTAGGGTAGGCTACGATCATTCCTTCAGGGTGCTGGAAACCCTTAGCGATATATACTACTCCATTATACTCCCATAACTCGCCTTCAAGCATCCTCAAGAAAGTATCCCCACCTAGTGCCAATCCGCTATGTGGGCATGCTCTCCGAATACTATGGCACAACTCTTATATATTTTCGTCAAAACCTCCCGTGAAAGGATGCTGTCGGGGTCACCGTACCTGTATTCACCATATCCTAGTAACAGTATTTTACTGGTATATGGCAGCAATAATACGGGATCATGGTTTGTCACCACGAGTAGTTTCCTACTTGAAAGCTTGCCAATGATTTCAGCCAGCGCCCCCCTTCCCTCGGGGTCTATGTTGGAGAGGGGTTCATCCATCAATACTATCTCTGAATCTACTGAGAGAACTCTAGCCATTAGAGCTCTCTGGAGCTGTCCGCCACTCAACTCACTGATCTTCTTACCCCATGAATCCTTGGGTAATCCAGCCATTTCCAGTGCTGACTCAATTCTCCTATTTACAGTATGGCTGGATCTAAATGGCATACCTCCTTCGTAAGCCCTAATATAGCTTTCCACGAACTCCCAGAGCGTTATCGGTGCATCCCTCGGTATATAGAATTTTTGAGGGATGTAGGATATTGTTTTATATAATCCTCCACTCGAATTCTTCAGCTCAGTATTCCTGATCCTAACCGCTCCTTTTACAGGTTTTATTAAGCCTAGGATGGTGAGAAGCAGTGTTGTTTTGCCAGCCCCATTGGGGCCTATAACCTGTATTAGTCCAGGGCCCTCGAACACCGCGTTTAAATTGTTCAGTACCAGGGTATGTCCTCTCTTCACGGTTAAATCTATTAACTCTATAATCACATCGAATCCCTTGTGCACAAATCTATTTAAGGACTTATAAACATTTTGTGCATAAGGTGTGAAACCATGGGGCACGCATTGATCCCAGTAATCACCGTGTTAAGTCTGCTGGTTTCACAAGGGCTACCGTTTTTTTCTCTTCAAACCACCAGCGGAGTATACGTGGTTACTGTTTTCCCTAATCTGGTAAGTGATATTAAACTCCTACTGTGCGATGGTGACGTAGTCGATTATATTATTCCCCCAGGCGTAGATCCCCATGAATACCAGTTATCCATTAGTGACTACCAGAAACTAAAGAGGGCGTCGATAATAGTTTCAACAGGGCATACTGGTGCCGAAGCAGAGATAGAGGAGCTTGTGAAGAAGGGTGAGTTGAATGCAACACTTATCAATATACTTGAGATCCCTGGAATCAGGATTACCATTAATCCCTCCAGTGGGCAGGCCAATCTCCACATGCCTATTTACGATCCATTAAACTACATCCTCTTCGTTGGAAATCTGACAAGCACACTAGCGAAAGCCAACCCCTTGAAAGCTGATTGCTATAGGGATAAAGCCTTAAAGCTAGTAAACTCACTCATATCCCTAGTTAATAAGATGATAGGCAAATACCGTGACGTGTCCACTATAATAGACCTACCTGGAATACAATATGCCGTGGAATGGATGGGATTCAAGGTAGTTAAATCACTTGTTCCAGAGCATGAGGTGCAACCATCCCCTCAGGATATAGCGTCTGTCGAGAGCTTCATGAAGAGTGGGAGTACTCCGTTAGTGTTTGTAACGTCGCCGGCCGCCTCTAGTGAAGGCAATGCGTTGATCGAGTTATCGAAGAAATATAATGTAACCATAATAGAGGTTCCATCGCCGCTGGTTAATGGCTCCATACCTGATAAACTATACTATATAAGTTCTCAAGTAAGTGGTGTGAACATTAAGGAAGCCGGAGAGCCTTCTACGAAACTGGAGGGGCCTTCTCATCTAGCATCCGATCCCCTCTTCATAATACTCTATGTGGTTATAGGTGTCATAATAGGTTTAGCATTGTCTAGGTGGGTTTACAGATGACTCCAGGTGCCAGAAGGAGATCGAGTTCCCTGTTAGCATGCATTATTGTATCCATAGTTTTCCTAGTGTCCCTGGTGATTTCCTCCAGGGTCATAGGGGTTGATAGGGTTATAGCATACTGGTTAACGGGGTTATCGCTTAGCTTAGTCGGCTTGCTGGCCTATTATAGGGGGTTAGAGTTCCTTGTCTCAGGCTCCATACATAATAGTTTTCTAGCGGCTACCCTCGGCTACATCTTTGCATTAATATTCGGGGTGAACATATATTATTCAGCGATACCGGTTGGGTTGATGTTAACATATCTCGCCGGATACTTAATTCACAGGGGAATAGATCCCAACAAAGTATCCTCTTTCATGGTTTCATTCTCATCATCGATGGGTGTTCTACTAGCATACTACGTGTTAACAATGTTCCCTGCACAATATAGTCTATCCAGTATAATGCTAGGGGATCCTGTTCTAATGAGCAGGCAAGACGTCCTGGTGACTACTGTTATTTCAATAATTGTAGTCACAGTGGTTATTTTAATATACAACAAGATAATTTTATTAAGCATAGATCCCGTGTCCGCTAGGATAGCTGGTGTGAGGATAGGCTACTATGATTTCATCACTTACACCCTAATCGGTTTAGCCACGATAGGGCTACTACGTATCAGCGGTTACATAATGGAGCATGTAATGATACTCCTCCCGGCAATAGTGGGGGCAAGAATCTCTAGAAGCAGTAAGGAGCACTTACTATTAACACTACTAGTGTCAACAACGTCTACGATGCTGGGATATGTAGCTGCAGTAAACTATGGATTAAGCCCTGTAGGTGTAAGTGGTTTTATCCTTGTCATCGCTTTTCTATATGTGGCGCTCACAGGGTGGGGAAGATAGATGGGCGGGAATTCAAAGAAGAGGTTTGGTGTGAGCGTGCCCTACCATGTGGCGGAGAAACTGGATAATCTAGCCGGATTATTTCACTGTGATAGATCTACTATAGTATCGAATGCTTTAAACGAGTATATACATGAGAATCTCCACGAGGATAGGGAGCACAAGTGTCGTGGTGTAATAGTTGTTTACTCGCAGAGCCCGCTGCCCTCCTCTATTATTTCAAGATACAGCTCTGTTATTACATCGTATAGTGTTCATAGGATGGGGAATGAATTTATAATAGTGATAATAGTTGAGGGATCTTCTAAACTAATAAGTGAGTTGAGAAGACTTGTCTCATCAGGCTCCAAGATCCAGAGGTATCTCCCATTAGATGATTTAAACGTGTTAAGCCAGTAGATTAAATGAGCCCAGGTATGAACCGTGCCCGAGGCATTTGTATTTAAACCCGTGAAAGGATACTGGTTCACTTTTTTCACTATTGATGAGCTGAAGCGTTCAAGCGGATGTATTGAAACTACACTGGATCTAGGTTTATCAACTAGGGTTGTCTGCGTGGAGAACAATAGGTTACTACTTAGCAAAGGCATCGAGGTAGATGTTAGAGAGTTAGAGCCAAGCGAGCATGATAGGGTTGTACTGCTAGAGGAAACCGGGAGAATATATGAGGTGGTACTCCATACTGAAACAGGGTTCTATAAATTAAAGGCGACGGGTAAAACTACAGCACCAACGCTCGAGATAAACGGCATCCATATGCATAGAATACAGGACACCGATCCGTGGCGCGACACGATCTCGAAGATACGGGCAGCTAGGGTTACAAGTGGCCTAAACATCCTCGACACATGTATGGGGTTGGGTTATACAGCTATAGCTTCTCTGAGGAGGGGGGCTGGTAGCATCTATACTTTTGAGATAGATGAAAATGTTGTATGGATAACTGAGAGGAATCCATGGAGCAGGGAGTTATCCAGTGATAGAATAAGGATTAATATAATGGATGTAGTTGAAGGCGTCTTCTCATTAGAGTCAGAGTATTTTCATAGAGTAATACATGATCCACCTAGATTCACAAGAAGCACTGGTAGCCTATATAGTCTTGACTTCTACAAAGAAGTATACAGGGTGCTCAGGCATGGAGGTATTTTATTCCATTATACTGGTGAGCCGAGGCGGCATGGGGCAC
>NZ_JBMFMW010000002.1:0-33264 GCF_049970475.1 Desulfurococcus sp. | reverse complement strand
CCTTATCAATGGAAGGAGGGCCTTTAGATCCCTCCATGCACTCCCCTCCCTGATGAATATATACATTCCACGTCTGAGCTTCTCTAAGGCCTCCCTGCTGCCGGTTGATTCATGGTCACTCAATATTCCAGCCGCGATGTAAGCATCTAGTTTTTCATCACTGAGGAGCGGTGCGTGTCCATCGATAACCATCCTCCTCTCGCTGGCAGCCTGTATCTTAGATAATACTTCCCGGTTGGCGTTTACAACACTTATGAAGTCCATGACTTCTCCTAAGCCAATGATGCCATCCATGTTTAATGCTTCCTTGACTTCTCTAGAGGACATGATATTACCGGGCGTCTCAAGCATATAGGATGGATCTGTAGCCGGTACACAGCTTGGCACCTCATAGAGTATTTTCAGCGGTAGCTCCCTGGATACTTTGGTGAATATCTCTAGCCCCTTCAACCCGAGGACGTTGACTATTTCATGTGGATCGGCAACCACAGTCGTTGTGCCATGCTTTAAAGCAATCTTGGAGAAACCTATTGGATCCAGCAGGGTTGATTCGATATGTATGTGGAGGTCTATGAAGCCTGGTACAGCATACCTTTTCCTTCCATCTATTACGATGGTCCTCGATGATATATATTTCGAGACATCCGCGATCTCCCCGATCCTAGCTATTCTACGCCCCTTAATTATTATGCTTGCATCCTCTAGTATCTCGCCCGTGGTTGAGGATACAAGGTTTATATTGGTTACCACGATGTCTGCTGGCGTACGCCCCATCGCCGTATTTATTAGTTCGGCTCTTTCATCAGGGTTAAAACTCGCGAAGTAGGATGGCAATCAACCACCTTTAGCCCTTTTTGATGTATTTCTCACTATGCAGGGTTATTAACTTTTATGAAATAAACCAATTATGTGGGTGGGCTATTTGGCGGATATATATATTAGAGGCGGCTGGATAATAACCATGGATTCCTCGAGAAGGATAATTCGTGACGGTGCTGTAGCAGTAGAGGATGGAGAGGTCAGAGCTGTAGGTAAAAGGGAGGTGCTTGACAAGGATTACCGTTATTACTCAGATATAGTAATCAATGCCGAGAGAGACATAGTGATGCCAGGGCTAATCAACACGCATGTACACCTAGCCCAAGGTCTGCTAAGGGCATGTGCAGACTACCTACCTCTAATCCCCTGGTTGAAGGATAGAGTTTGGCCGCTTCAGGGTAACTATAGACCTGAGGAGGCATTAGCATCAGCTAAACTAGTAACCCTTGAAATGATTAAATCGGGGACAACGGCTTTCCTTGAGACAGGGCTGGTGGGACGCTATGGTGTGGATAATATAGTGGAATTCCTACACGGCTCAGGGATAAGGGCTGCTATTGCTAGACATGTAATGGATTTGAAAGGCTATGCATTAGAGGAAAACATCCTGCACGAGGGACTAGTTGAGCCAGGGGATACTAGTTTCAATGACACGCTGAGACTACATAGCAAATATCATGGATGGGATAATAGGATATGGATATGGTTTGGGCCAAGAACCCCTGGAGCCGTAAGCCTTGAACTCTATAGAAAAATCTCTGAGAAAGCCAAGGAGTTGAAGACAGGAATAACAATGCACCTCGCAGAAGTAAGAGATGACGTTGAATACGCCATTAAGACATTTGGTAAAAAACCGGTTGAATTTGCTCACTGGCTAGGATTAACAGGGCCAAACGCTGTCCTGGTGCACGTAGTATGGGTTAGCGATGAGGAGATAAGGCTTCTCGGTGAAACCGGTACTTCTGTCAGCCATAATCCATCAAGCAATATGAAGCTGGCTAGTGGGGCAGCCAGGGTCTCGGATATGCTGTCTAATGGGGTTAACGTGGCCTTGGGGACCGATGGTGGTCCAAGTAATAACACGTATGACTTGGTAAGGGAGATGAAGCATGCTGCACTGCTTCAACCCCTTAGAACGCTGAGGGCTGACGCGATAAGGGCTGAGCAGGTCCTTGAGATGGCTACTATAAATGGTGCACGGGCATTAATGATCGGTAATATTACTGGGAGCATAGAGATCGGTAAAAGGGCGGATATAATAGTGATTGACTACTGGAACCCGCATTTACACCCATTAAACAACCCTGTCTCACACATTGTTTATGCTGCCTCGGGACATGATGTAAAACACAGTATTATAGATGGGAGATTAGTAATGTTTGATAGGAAAACACTCACGTTAGACGAGGAAGAGATAATAGAGGAGGCAGAGAAGGCGGCTTGGAATCTGTATAATCGTGCCGGGATATGTGGGAAGCCTGATGTAATATGGCCGCTGGTTTAGCCTTCAATATACAAACAAAAGGGGTTCTGTACACTCTTAATAGACAAATTTAATCACTGATTCATAAACTATAACACAATATTTTTAATTGAAACAATAGTTTAAAACTGGTATATTTTTATCACAATCTTTATACATTCATATCGATTGGAAACAGTGATTGAGTAATAGTTATTAATCATATTTTATATCAAACATAAACGTGTTCAGTGGGAACTGTTTTTACAAAACATAAAGTTTAAATATGGCAACATACTAAATAAAGTAAACGAAGGAATGGAGGGAAAGGGAATGCCCGAGAAGCTAAAGTTCTTCGATCTAAAGGCGAAGAAGTACTTCGAGACAGACCAGTACGAGGTTGTAGTGAAGGAGACCAAGAGGGGCAAGATAAAGATAGCCTTCGCTGTCAGCCCCTATTCCGGCAAGAAGTTTGCCAGAATCCTTGGTCCAGCAAAGTAGGCTTGATGAATACTCTAAGGAATAAAAATAAATTATTTATTTTTTAATTACCGTTACCTCGTAATCCTAATTCTTTAGCTATGTACCAGTGCAGACTTCTGTAGGTGGTTTTGATTTAAGCGACTCTTTTAGAGAAACTATTTTCTCCAGGGCCTCGATAAAGTAGTCCACTTCTTCTAATGTATTATATATATAGTAGCTTGCCCTCACAGTACCCTTTAATCCAAGCCTATAGTGTAATGGATGTGCACAATGCATTCCAGTTCTCACAGCTATACCGAATAAGTCGAGTGCCGAGCCAACTGTGTGGTGGTTTAACCCCTTTATATTGAATGCTATTACATCAGTCTTATCGCGTGGATTGCGTGGACCATAATATTCCACATCCTCGATCTCGCCAAGCCTCTTCAATGTGTATTCAACTAATGCTTTCTCGTGTTCACGCACATTCTCCATACCTATTTTCAACAGGTAGTCTACTGCAGCACCTAATCCGATGCCCCCTGCTATATTAGGTGTACCTGCTTCAAACCTCCATGGTAGGTCATGCCATACTACATTATCCAATGTGACATCCTTGATTGTATCTCCACCGACTTTAAATGGATGCATTGATTCGAGGAGTTCTTGTCTACCCCATAGGACACCTATTCCGGTGGGACCGAGCATTTTATGCCCGCTAAAGGCGAGGAAGTCTATTTCAAGCTCCCTTATATTTGTCGGGAGATGGGGGACGCTTTGAGCCCCGTCGGCAACAACTATTGCTCCAACACTATGGGCCAACCTAGCTATCCTTCGTGAATCATTTATCGTTCCTAGGACATTGCTTGCTATAGGGAAGGCTACTACGCGTGTTTTCTCGGTGATAAATTCCTCTAGCAGTTCATACTTTAAGTATCCATCATTGGTTATATCGATATATTTCACCTTGGCATTCTTGAGCTTTGCTATCAGTCTCCATGGAAGCATACTGCTATGGTGATCCATAACTGTTAATATTATCTCATCGCCCTCCCTGAGATTCCATAGTCCCCATCCATAGGCAACTATGTTCAATGCCTCGGTAGTATTACTACAGAAAATGATCTCTCTCCACGAGTAGGCGTTAATGAACTTGGCTATCTTCTCATGTGCTTCCTCATACATCTGGCTGGCCTCTTGGCTCAGGGTGTGGAATCCACGGTGTACATTAGCGTTGTGATACATGTAGAAGTCTCTGATAGCGTTGATCACCTGGATAGGCTTCTGAGTTGTCGCGGCGTTATCGAAGTAGACCAACTTCTTACCGTTGACCTCTCTGTTAAGGATGGGGAAATCCTTACGTATTTCCTCCGGGTCAAACATCCATGACACCTATTAAATGACATAACAATAGCCCTAAATATAGCTGACATTCTCCCTCGTTATAAAGGATGAGGCTTTCACTTATAAAAACAATGATCCAACCAGCTAGGGACCTATGATTCCCGGGATCCTTGGATGAGGAGACGCGTATGCTACATGTCGAAGTCTGTGGATGTATTTCACCAGTCTCTCGACACCCATACCCCATCCACATGAGGGTTGTATTGCCCCCGCTTTAGCCAGCTCGAGGAACCACCTGTATTTCTCAAGTGGTTCTCCATGATACTTTATTCTTTCAACTAGTTTCTCATACCTATACTCCCTGCATCCACCATCCAGTACTTCACCTGCATGGCCTGGTAGAATCAGGTTGTAGTCTATATTATATCCCGGTTTCTCGGGATCCGGCATATAATAGAAGCCCCTGCTTACCGTGGGGAAGCCGTGTAACCACACTGGGGTCCCATACATGTCTCCTAGTATTGCCTCGGCCTCGAAGCTTATTTCCTTACCGTGTTCAAGTCTATACCCTTTTCTCTCCAACAACCCTAGTGCTGAGTCATAGTCTATCCTAGGGTAGGGTGGTTTTGTAATAGTCTTCTCTAGGAAATCTACCTGATCGTATGTTAGGAGCTCGCTGTAATGGTTGAGCATATATCTCACTGTTTTATATAGTGTTTCCTCAGCCAGCCTCATCATATCGCTGGCTGTGGTTATAGAGGCTTCGACATCCACTTGAGTGAACTCGACTAGGTGTCTCCCAGTATACATGTTTTCAGGTGGCTCTATTCTAAGGTTCCTGGCTACGTAATATATCTTCCCGAGTAGTGATGCATATAATTGTTTATACATGATGACACTACTTTGTACCTCATATGTCTCACCATATATTTTGACAATGGCCTTTTCCGCTCCCCGCAGACCTGGATCGCTTACATAACCTATTATTGGGGCTGGCAATTCCGTGAAGCCGTGCTCATCAAGTATACGTCTCATGGTCCTCAATACTATAGAGTATGTTTTAACAACCCGTAGTATTTCAGGGCGTCTAATATATATGGGGTAGTTTCTCACATACTCGGCCGGATCCAAGGGTACGTTATCCACGCATATTTTCGCGGGCTCTAATGGTTTGTGGAGAACCTTGAAGTCTTTCACCTTCAATCCCTGCTCAGTTAGCACCCCGGTTATTAATACTGTTGACTCACATGGTAGTGAAGTAATATCCCTAGCCTTCTCACCCAGGATTCGTACCTCTTTCTCGCCTGTGGCATCTCTTACAAGGATTCTCGAGGAGTCGAGGGGTTTTATTCTTGCATATATGGCTATTTCTTCATCTAAGAATAGTTTATGCACAGGGATTTTTAGACTACGTGTTAAATAACATCCCTTTCACCTATTGAGCACATAATATCCTCTGGATGGTTTTTAAATCTTTATAGATATAAACCCGAATAGATGTGGGAACCAATGAACTGTCCAAGAGGTAACTCTCGTCCTTCAGGGCGGGGGGTCAGACTAAGACATATATATCATTATTGATCAAGAGGGTGTATATGATTTAACCACGGATCCCCCCATTAAAGTGTAGACCTCCACATGGTTCTTCAAGGGTGTTGACGATATCTTTGGTATAAGTATTTCATCCACCTGGAATATCCCAGCTCGCTCCGTCATATTCACGTTTATTCTTACAGAGAATCTCTCTGAGGGAAGTATTTCAACGGATTTTATGCTAAGCGCTGAAACACTATGTATGGAGATACCTCCAAGCCTATAGGGTACCCTCGCCCTTCCCTCAGCCATATCAACGCCATCACCTACTTTAACGCATCCAGCCTCATAGGTGAGGCATTCTACGTCATAGCTTGTACAATATATTGCATGCGCTATCTCCTGCCTTAACTTAGTCCTGGTTAGTTGATCCGTGATCAACTTCTCAAGAACCCTCTCGATGATTGGTATAGCCAGTAGGGCCCCAATCCTTTCATGCATGTCCCTGTGGATGCTATTACCTATATCATGAAGCAACGATCCGATTAATGGTATAAGCCACGTGTATTCAATATTATCCACGACTCCATCCTTTAATAGGGAAGGCTGAACTCCTTTGGAGAGAAGTAACTGGTATATGTAGAGTGATGCACCAGCGGCTATATGTGCATGCACCGATCCATGGTCATTATATTTCAAGCGGTTTACAGCCATGACATTAGCCATGCTCCATAATGCCTGAACCTCTGGATCATTTACTAATAGTGTATATGCCTGTTTAAGGAAGGGATTTCCAGATAACATGGATTCAATGAGTTTCGGGTTAACTAAAACCATCACTTATCCCTTTACCGTGTTTCCATGTAAATAGTAAATAAACCCTTAATAAATTACTTACATAGATATTTACATGATATGCTTCTAAAGGTGTACCCTGTGTCATTGGTCACAATAAGGCTGGCTAAGCCAGGCTTACTCAACGGTGTCAAGACACGATTTTACGCCTGGGATAATGGTAATCCACCCAAGGGGCTTAACGGACTACACTCCTTAGCTGAGGTGATCAGCCCACGTATAGATTTCACATGGTTTGAGAAGCCGCATGAGAAAATCACCTCAGAAAAATTCATCGCCGAATTCAAAGGCTTTATTAAGATAGATGTACCCGGAGTATACAGGTTCTACGTGGTTTCAGACAACGGTGTTATATTCTCCGTTGGCGATAAAACACTTATTGATACATGGTCCAGCCAGGAGTCTCGGATACATAGTAGTCCTGAGATAAGGTTGGATAAGGGTTTCAAAAGGATAATACTGCTCTACTATAACAGGGCTAGACACAGCGAGGTAAGGCTTGGATGGGTGAAACCAGGGGGTAGAGTAGAGGTAATCCCGGATGATAGATACTATTTCTCGATCGGCGAGCATGTATTCATTACTGGGTTACCCGATGGCTATGTGGTGAGGATGCTGCCATTAAAGGATGTATCATCAGAGAAGACATGTGTCTCCTTAATGAATATATGCATGGTGGAGGTACCGTGGAAAGAACAACCGCTTGAAGCCTATGTAAGCATATATAATAGAGAAGGAAAAGTATTCGCCAGGTTCTCCGAGCCACTGGTATTCTTTGGTGGTGACGAATATATCGTTGAATACCTTGGGGGCAACCAACATTAATATTGTTTGCTCACATCAAAAATGACACGCACTAGGGATCTATCAGGGGTATCAGGCTTGAATGAGGTCCCCATGTTAATGTTGTTAATAGGTATAGGTGTTCTTGTACAGGTGGTTTTCAAACGGATCCTGGGATTAGACGAGCTCTTCGAGAGAATATTGAAAAAGCTTGTTGATTTCATCTACTATTTACTGATACCCCTGGCATTCACAAAGACCTATACCGAGAGAGGTGTCATGGTGAATGATTTATGGTTGATGGCTTCATTCATAATATTTCTAGTTATCTCCATGACATCCCTAAGACTTATCGTTAGGCACGGAAGTAAAGACTATTATAATGCATTACTTATCACATCTATATTTCCCAACGCAGTCTTCCTCGGTTTCCCGGTTTCACTTGCATTATTTGGTTCCATACATGTTGCATCCATATATGGTCTTGCAACACTAGTCCTTAATGTCGTGGCACCGGACATCATCGCACTGGGTAAAGCCTCGCTGATAAGGCTCATTGAAATGCCGGCGCTGCTAGGCTTTATCATAGGGTTGATTGGACACTACCTGTTCCCTCCGGGATTAGCTGGGACCATCATTAACGCATTGTGGTGGGCACCCTACGCATTAAGTTATACAGCTACGATGATCCTGGGAGCTAGGCTGCCGCTAAGAGTGGATGTACTGCGGGGAAATATTAAGTTCATAGCGCTCACCTCTATATATAGGTTCATGATTGCACCATTAGTCACATATATAGTATTGTTTATACCTGGAGTGGATTGGAGTATTGTTACACAGGCCATTCTCGTCTCAATGATGCCTCCCGCCGTGTTAAATACCCTGATTGCAAGCAAGTATGGATGGATGCCTGAATTAGTTGCATCCACCACATTTATTCTGACATTAATAGTGGTTCTATGCCTCCTCTTTACCAACTTATTGTTTTAATTATCCAGAACTGAGAAGGGTCCTCCGTTATTTGCTTTTTAGACACCATTTCCAGCCTATGGTCTTTCTAGGTCTCCATGGGCTGGTTCACCACGGCTTCGGGTATGCTTTTTCCACCAGTTCCTTCACGTTGTAAATCACTATACGGAATTACTGCTCGGGGCTAGTGGTCTCGGAGACTCCCCGATACATTCATAAATACTATCTACGTACTATATGTAGTCAGAATTACAAGTTTCACCAGTCCTACAAAACCCTTAAAAACCTACAAACTAGAAAAGTATAGTATCCTTTTGCTTAGAGCCCTTGGCTGTTGTTTTGGTTTTTATATGGGCTTGTATTGATTGGTGTTGTTTGCTGCTGTGAAGAGTTTATTATAATAAGGTGGGGGGCTGAGGACACCTCCAAAGAAACCCGGGATACAGGGTCTCAGGGTACCCCTCAACACCCCTAAGCCCGATGAAGGGACAACACAGCCAACATAAACTTAATATCAGACCCTGAACCCTCCCCCCTTTCTAAACGGCTTACTCGAGTTCCTCAACAACTATTGGGACTTCTATCTTGAATAACTTGCCTCCTCTAATTATCTCCAGCTGAATAACGCCATTATCTATGCTCTCCTCTATAGTCTCCTTTAACTCACTGGTTTTCCTCACTGGTTTTCCATTAACCGCTACTATTACATCTCCCTCCCTAATGCCCATTCTATAAGCTGGCATACCTGGCACAACCCTTACAACTAACAATCCTTCCTTTACTGGTAGCCTATATATTGAAGAAGTGGTTGGATTTAATGGTGCTACGTAGACCCCTATCCATGCTCTCAGCGGTCTACCATATTTTCTAATGATCTCTATGAAACGCTTCACCGTGTTCACCGGTATGGCGAACCCGATTCCCTGTGCATAAGGTATTATTGCAGTGGCTACCCCGATAGCCTCTCCATTCAAGTTCACGAGTGGCCCTCCGCTATTACCTGGGTTTATTGCGGCATCTGTCTGAATGAGGTCCTCTAGTATTACTTCACCACTTGAAAGAGTTCTTCCAACCGCGCTTATTACTCCTAGTGTGACACTGGGACCTGGTAATCCTAGTGGAGACCCTATGGCTAATACTATTTCACCGGGCTTAACCATGTTAGAGTCTCCTAGCCTTATTGGTACACCATGTTTCTCAGTCCTTAGGAGAGCTAGGTCCCTGCTTGGGTCTATGGCTACTATTTCAGCCTCACTAATATATCCATCACTAAACATTATCTTGACAACTGATGCATTTCTAACCACATGCGCATTAGTTACTACCAGGCCCTCTGAAACAATGAAGCCTGATCCATAGCTTCTAGCCTGTTCCTGACTGAAGAAGAATGGAATTGGATAAGATATTTGAGTAGCTATGGTTACCACTGACGACTCTATCTCCTCAACCATTCTAGTTAGCTTCACGGATAACTCGTAGGGATCCATTATAGATCACTAGTATAAAATCAGGGTGAAATAATTAAAATACCTTATTCTTTATTAAGTGTTTCTCACCTATCGTGGCTTTTACAACTGAAAGCCTCGTCCTTGTCCTTTATGGCGGGAATGGAGTGTTTATTAGGTTTTAGTGCTTGCACTATAGCTGGATGGTGGAGTGTTACAAGAGTGATGCATATAGTCCTAGTGCCTCACTCCACTTCAGTATTTCCTGGTTTTCCCGGATTAATAGATCCAGTGGATGGCCTCTCGGAACATCCTTCAACTCCCTACTAGCTAATACCTCTCTGAATAACTCAACGTGGAGATCGCATAGTTTTAATATGTCATCCACCCTGAAGCCCTCCTTGAGGAGTTCCTGCTCTATAAAAGGTATTTCAATTGGTAAAACCTGGGAGAGCTCATACCTATATTTCTCCTTTAACTCCTTTACATCGACTCCCTGATGGAGCTGCTTTATCAGGTTTTTCACTATCTCTTACTTGGTTTTGATGCCATACCTGTTCACCATGTGTATATATTGGGTAATATCCTCTTACAAATTTGACCAAGTCAAATAATCATTGATAATATAGTGGCCTGAAAACTATTGGGTAGCATTCATCACAGCAAAGACAGCATTATCCTACTTTATGGGATATCCCATAAAGTAGGTATGGTTCTGGCCAGGATTCGACAACTGGCTGCTTTAGGTATGGAATGTAGTGAGAAACATGCAGGTAAGGTAACTGGTGGATTTGGTGGATTTAAACGTATGCATCGGCCTTGATTATGTCGGTGAGTATTGCTGGATAGATATTTATAACGCCCTCTATATTCTTTATCTCATCATGTATTTTCTTTAATTCCTCACTATCTCTCGCCCATATTACTGCAAGTAGCTCGTGGTCTCCCGACGTCAATGCAATGTATTTAACATATTCCTTCTCCCTTAGTTTCGATGCCACCTCGAATAATTTATCTGGTTTGACATTTATACCGGTGAAGCTGATCTTATTATATCCCAGGACGGCCGGGTTAACTATTAACGCATATTTCCTTATCACACCTCTTTCCTCCAGTTTTCTAACTCTTTTGATCACTGCTACATCACTTAGCTTTAGCTTCATTGCGATTTCTCTAAAGGGTTTTCTAGCGTTTTCCATTAACTCCCTTATTATAAACGTGTCAATCTCATCAAGCAAGTCTAATCACCCTGCTTACACAAGTCTAGCTTAAATATACCTAGCCTTTTAAACTCATTATCCCCGGTCTCCCTGTATTCGATCAACCTAGCTTCGCAACCCATAGATCTCAATATATATGCGTAGTCCTCTACCCAATCCCTCACACCGCATGTCAGGCAGAACGAGCCCTCGAACTCGACCACGACTATTCCATCTTCTTCACTAATACTTACAAGGCGGGCAGTGGCCTCAGGAGACCTGGTTTTATTGTATGCCTCGAGAGCGGAAAAAACTACTTCATGAAGTAACCGGTTTTTCTCCAAGGATCTTACCCCGATATCTTTATTTCCTTGTAATTCTCCCATAATCCATGGAGGTTACAGTACTCAACAGCGATTAGTTTACCCGGCTTCTGGATCTTCAAGTATACCTCCACGACAGGCTCGCTATATACTGGTGTGAACTCATATCTACCTATTAGGATGGGGTTGAATACTCGGCCCTCTTCCTCAAAGTATAATTCCATCCATCTAATAGAGTGTTCCACGGTGTTAGGATGGGGTCCAACACTAACTTTTACCTTGAATACCTCACCGGGTTTCACCGAGTCAGGAGCCTCTATCCTGGGTGTGTGGCTTTCCACCTTGCTTAATGCCTCTCCCCTGGCTGATGAAGGTGTGTATATGAGATCTTTTAATCCAGTCATATTATCTACCCAAACTAATAAATTAAAATAGGGATTTTTAAAGTTTATAATGTGAGCCATATATTTTAAGTAACTATATTCCATGATAACCCATAGGTCAGCTGGGATTACAAGCCAGAGGTAAATTAATTATTTAATTTGCCCTCACAATATCTAAATGTGCTGACACTGCTTACAGGGTGGTATAAATGAGTGATGACCGAGAGATCTTAGAGCTACTAAAGAAGCTTCTTTCAAAACCCGAGAGAAAGATAGAGGGCCGGGTGGGATTGGAGGTCGAGTCCATTGGGCCAGAGTCACCTCATGGAGTATATGTATTCAATCATTCAAGCGGTAAATGGATCTTGAGACAAATAGAGGGAGATTATTTTAAGCCGTGGGAGGATGGATTATACGTAATATACTTCGATAACGCCAAGTGTCCTGCTTGCAGAGGTTATGATGCATACTGGTATCCCTTCGTCAAGCTCTTCGGCTCTGCATTCAAGAATTCGCACTATGTCGTCATACTTTGCGACTGGTTTACAAGGGAGTGTGATTCGAGCATTGCTAAGGGTAGCTTCGAATACTACGATATCCATGCATCACCGACAACCCTACTATTATATGTGGAGAATAATGGGGTTAAAGCATCCAAGAGACTTGAGGGTTCTAAGAGAATAGATGAACTAGTTAATGAGGTATCAAACTTCATCAAGAGTGTTAAGGGTAGTCAAGTAAGTGGAAGTGGTTGATGTGGCCCACGATGGGATCCCCGATGTCCACAGTGAGAAACCCCCATTCGAGTTGGATGTGGATAATGTTGGCTTAAGAGGGCTTCGTGGACCCATTATGAAGATTAGGGAATACATGGTTATCCCGGTATTCAAGGTGTCGGTTAGCTTACCGGCATCATTTAGGGGGGCTCATTTATCGCGTTTATACAAGGCTTATACAGGGGTTGTGAAACCAGGTGCCGAGCTAACAATGGATTTACTGAGGCAGCTAGCCATAAGGCTACTCGAGGTAAACGAGTATGCTGTGAGAGCCATGGTTTCAGTTAAGGGGAGGCTCTATCATACGGTGGATCGGGGAGGTGTACCGGAGTACTCTAGCAACGGTTTTATATACGCTGGCGTGAGGTATGAGCGTGGAGGCAGCGTGAGTGAATACACTGGTGGAGGCATTTACGGGTTAACCACCTGTCCATGTGCAGGAGCGGTCTCTAGACATATATATGGGGAACCCTACACCCACATGCAGAAGGTAAGGATTAATGCATATATTAAGTCCAGTAAAACCCTTATCGAGCCCATAGAGGTCTTCGAGAAGCTTAATACAGTTGTCTACACACCACGTAACTACCTTAAGAGGATTGAGGAGGCCGAATTTGTTAAGATGATATATGAGAAGCCACTGTTCACAGAGGATATCGCCAGGCTTGCAGCAGTTAAGCTAGCCGAGCTAGTGGCTAACCATGGAATCAGCGGGCCCAATGGAATATTATATGTGAGTGTAAGATCCTATGAAACCATACACGAGTACATTGTTGAATCAATAGTTAGAACCAGGTTAACCGATATAGCTGGCTTTAAGATAATTAATAAGACTTAAATAGGGTGGTTAATTGAGCTGGGTAATAGATCCCTCCGAGTGGAAACCGTTGTATAATTACATAAAGTCCAGGCTGAACCTTTCATTCGATAGGGATCAGGAATCCACTGATTTATTAAGTAGGCTTCTAGAAAACCGTGATAATATAATCGAGTACGATGAGTTGAGGGAAGCCTATGAAGGTAGAAATCGTGCACTTATTTTCGGATGTAGTCATAGCCTTACGAGAGACCTGAGGAAGGCTGTTGAAACCAACGTACTTAGAGATGCCCTGCTTATAGCTGCTGATGGATCAACCTCTCTCCTTCTATCACATGGTATCTACCCGGATATTGTTGTCACTGATCTAGATGGATACATATATGACCTAGCCAGGGCTTCGCATCAAGGCTCTATAACCGTGATACATGCCCACGGAGATAATATGTATAGGATAAACAGGTTTATCGGGGAGTTCAAGGGCCCGTTAATCGGCTCTACACAGGTGGAGCCGCGGCCACACGTGTACAACTTCGGGGGATTTACCGATGGTGATAGAGCGGCCTTCATAGCTTACGCTATAGGTATTAGAGAGATATATCTAGCAGGCTTCAACCTCTATGGAGAGCCCTCTATATGTCCAGGTAAAATCGTCCCGTTTAATAAGAGGTTGAAAAAAGCGAAGCTTGAAGTAGCCTCATACATGCTCAAGTACTTAACGGGTAAAGGAGTTTCCTTTAAATATATTGGGGAGGGAGTTGACTAGCGATCCAGCTGCAAAGTATTTCTCAGGTAAAACCACGTCGAGGGATAGAGCAGTATTCGAGGCAGGCATCGCTATAGGGATGATCGTACACCAGTTCACAGGTATACCTGTAAAGAGGCTGGAGGATATAGAGTTAATAGGGAAAGTCATCGAGAACGCTGTAAAGGCGCAGCCTTTCAAGGAGGATGCTAAGATAGAGATAAGGATAGGGGATCTAAGCAGTAGCCCTGGGAACCCATATAGCTACACCACCCTGAAGACGAGGCATATAGATGCCAGGATAGTGGTTAGATACAACAATGTAAGAGTTGTAGCCAGGCTTAGATACATTCCCGAACTAGACTTTAACCTGGCGTATATAGAGGATATTGAAGAGCTTTGAGGATGCTGCTTCATGCCGGAGAAAAATGTTGCATGGGGCATAACAGGTGCCGGCGCCTTCTTGAAGGAGAGCATTAATGCTATTTCGAAGATCATGGATAGCGGCGTAGGTGTCACAGCATATGTTTCGCGAGCCGGTAGAAGTGTGCTAGCGATGTATGGGTATCTGGATCAATTAACAGGTATTCTTCAAGGCCCTTATCCTATCGGCGTGGTCTTCGAGGATGAGGAGGATGCCGGGTATCCGTCTACTGGCAGAATATATAGGGGCGTATATAACTTGGTGGTTGTCTCGCCAGCCTCCATGAACACTGTCTCGAAAATAGTTAACGGGATAGCAGACTCACTGGTATCCAACCTGGTAATGCATGCGGTTAAGAATAATATTCCGGTCTTAATCATGCCTGTAGATCTCTACGAGTCTAAGAGCGTGATGCCCCTTGTAATAGATAGGGATAAATGCTCCATGTGTGGCAAGTGTATTGCAGCTGAGAACTGTCCAACAGGGGCTCTACGACCTGACCCTCGGCATAAGGTTAGGGTTAGCCCTGCAAGGTGTACAAAGTGTTTCATATGTCGAAAAATATGCCCCTATAACGCTATCCACTTCGATGTAGAAGTTGTGGTTAAACCACATCCATTCTACGTGGGTATCATTAAGAGGCTTAACGATATAGAGGGCGTGGAGATAATAGATCACCCTGACAGGATCTTAGAATACATCTAGGTGAATTAATTGAGGATAGCGTTGGTGACTGGTAGGCTAGCAGGGGATGCTATTAGGAAAATAGCGTCGGGGATCAATGTTTCCGGGATCGAGTTAGTAGTCGTGGAATTACCAATACCTGTAGCAGCCATGATGAGTGATACTTATCTCGAGAAGGAGCTGCCTAGGCACATGGATGTGCTTGGAAACGTGGACCTGGTTATAGTTCCGGGATACACTAGTGGTGACCTCACGAGGGTATCAGAACTTATCGGTAAACCGGTGGTAAAGGGGGTGAAGTACATGTATGACATCCCATTAATGATTAAAGCCATCTCCAATGGTATTGAACTCTCACCCAGGACGCCGGCAGATGATGTGGTAAGGCTCTATAGGGCTGAGAGAGATAAAGAGGTGCTCAGGGGTCTCAGAGAAAAGGCTAGTACACAATACTATTTCACCATAGGGGATAGATATAAAATCTACGTGAGCCCCGTTTATCCTATTATCATCCACGAGGTATACATGGGACATGATGCATACACGCTTGACGACATCATCAAGAAATCCGAGAAGGCTTTACTCGATGGAGCCGATATAGTTGTAGTCGGGTTTCCCCATAACGTACCAGTAGATATCATTGAAGAGGTGGTTGCAGAAGTAAAGAAGAGGCTTGGAAGACCCATTGGCGTTGATGTAGAGGATGTCAACGCACTATTGAAAGCTGCTGAGGCCGGAGCAGATGTGTTGATGAGTCTCAGTTACTCTAAGATAATGATGCTTGATAATGCATCATCCATTAGCGATAAAGGCGTTGTCTTGATACCGGATCACAGCATCCACGAGGAAGATAAGCTTGGTAGCCTTGTAGAGGCATATAAGCTGGCAGTGGAGAAAGGGCTCTCAAAGATAATAGTGGATCCTGTCCTAGACCCCCCGCTTAGCGGGCTTGCATCCTCCCTAGAGAGATACAGGGCGGTAAGACGGTTGTTCCCTCATACTCCATTATTAATGGGTGTTGGAAACGTTACCGAGCTAATAGATGCTGACAGCGTTGGCGTAAACGCTATCCTGGCATCGATAGGTGTTGAAATCGGGGTCGAAGCTTATTTGACAACTGAGGCTAGTGTGAAGACGCGTGGCTCCACCAGGGAGCTTAGAAGAGCCCTCGACATGTGCCTTATAGCGCGTAACGAGTCCAGGCCTCCAAAGGATTTATCCATAAACCTTCTGTTACTGAAGGATAAGCGGAGGAAGTCTATTGGTACCAGGCAGCGTGGTGTAATCCTGTATGCTAGGGAAAGAAGGAGCTCGGGGATCGATCCAAAAGGCGTTTTTAAGATATATGTGGATCATGATGCTGGAAACATCATCGTCGAGCACTACAGGCTCGGAGAATTAGAGCCCGACTACACTATCATTGGGAATGATCCATACGCTATACTTTCAGAGATAACTGGGAGACAGCTCGCTTCAAAGCCAGAGCACTATTTCTACTTGGGCTACGAGTTAAGCAAGGCATATGTAGCGTTGAAAACCGGGAAAGAATACGTTCAAGAAGAGGATTTATTCGAGGATACTTAAAAATATAGGTTTCAACATCCCATATAGCAGTCTTAGAGGGGCTTTCATTAATGGAGGATAAAATAATTACAACCCTCCACGGGGCTGGCGGAATCGAGTCATGGAATATAATAGAGAAGCTGATACGTGGACGTGTACCCAGAGACCTCTGGAGCACACCAGGGGGAGCAGGTCTAGACGTACTCGACGACGGCTCATACATTAGGATCGGTGAGTCATATATAGTGTTCGCTAGCGATGCATATACTGTGAAACCACTGTTCTTTCCAGGTGGAAATATAGGTGAGCTCGTTGCTTCAGGAGTATTAAACGACCTGGTAATGATGGGGGCTCGACCAGTAGCATTCATGGATAACATAGTTGTTGAAGAGGGCTTCGCCATAAGGGAATTGGAAGACATAGTGGACTCGATGGTTAAGACGCTCGTTGAAAACAATGTTGCATTGATTGGCGGGGACTTCAAAGTCATGCCAAGGGGAAGCGTTGATGGAGTAGTTATCTCGGGCTTCGCCATAGGGGTCTCTGGCAAACCACCCGTGGTTGATTCCATAAAGCCTGGCGATAAAATAATAGTTACAAACTATATTGCGGAGCACGGCTCGACAATATTAGCTGCCCAGCTGGACATGCTTAACGATGCACCCGGGCTTAAAAGCGATGTAAAGCCTCTTGTTAAAACTGTTTTACCAGTAATCGAGGAGTACCGTGACTACATAAACGCGGCTAGGGATCCCACTAGAGGAGGGCTCGCCGCGATACTGAATGAGTGGTCTCGTTCCAGCGGCCTAACAATAATTATTGACAAGGGGAAGATACCTGTTAGAAAAGAGGTGGCAGAGTTCCTCGAGATGCTTGGGGTAGACCCTCTTACACTGGCATCGGAGGGTGTTGCAGTGTTAAGCGTTAGAAGCGAGGTAGCGGATAAAGTAGTTGAGGCCCTCCATAGAAACGGTGAGAACCCATATATCATAGGGGAAGTCGTCGAGCCTAGATCAGGGGAGTTGAGGGGTCGGGTAGTTGCTTTAACAGAGGTTGGGGGTTTAACGATTATTCCCCCTCAAGCATATAACTTACCGAGGATATGTTAGGAGGAGTACTATGTGTTTAGGCGTCCCAGGCGAGGTCATAGGTATTGAGGATAATAATGAGCTGAAGACTTTAAGGGTGAGGATTGGTGGTGTGATCCGCGAGGTCATATCGGCGCTGGATAAAGTGGAGGTAGGCGACTATGTCATCGTCCACGCCGGTGTAGCCATAAGCAAGATCAGCAGAGAGGAGGCGGAGGAAACACTCAGGCTCCTTGCGGAGATCAGTGGCATCTAGAACACTGTGAAACCGGGGTCTTGGATGAAAGCGTTAAGAATAGTGGTTACAGGGCTAGTCCAAGGAGTTGGCTTCAGGCCATTCATAGATAGGGTTGTTAGGCAGATGAAGCTGAATGGTTATGTGAGGAATGTCGGTGGGAGCGAGGTCGAGGTATGGATTGAGGGCAATGAAGAATACTTATATGAATTTCTAGCTGCCTTGTTATACGAGAAGCCGCCTCCAGCATTGATCGATGATGTTGTTTTCGAGGAGGAGATCCCAGTAGGTTACACGGGGTTCACGATTCTAAAGAGTAGTGAAGCAAGGATTCTTAGGTCGAATATACCGCCCGATCTTGCTGTATGCAGACACTGCCTCGAAGAAGTACTAGACCCCTTGAACAGGAGGTATATGTATCCCTTTAACTCATGCGCCTGGTGCGGTCCCAGGTTCTCGATGATGCATAGGTCGCCGTATGATAGGGAGAATACAAGTATGTCCAAGTACATGCTCTGTGATGAATGCCTAAGGGAATACAATGACCCAGAGAATGTAAGGAGACATCATGCCCAGGGAATAAGTTGCCCTAGGGACGGCCCCAGGCTCGCTCTCTACGATAATGATTTCACCCCTATTAATACACGGGACCCTATTAAAGAGGCGGCTCAATTAATTGATGAAGGGTATATAGTGGCTGTTAAAGGCATAGGAGGGTATCATATAGCATCGCTCGCTACAGATGACGAGGTGGTTCATAGATTAAGGACTAGGAAAAAGAGGCCTAGGAAACCGTTTGCAGTAATGGGGCTTGACACTAGTATTCTAGAACTACTTGTCTACATGGATGAGAGGGATAGGGAGATACTTGAGTCGCCGAGGGCGCCAATACTGCTTCTGCCTAAACGCGAGGATTCACCGGTGTCAAGGCTCGTCTCACCTGGTTTAAGCCATGAAGGAGTCTTCATAGCTTATACGCCCCTGCACTTTCTACTATTGATGAACACCAAGGATAAATTCCTTATAATGACCAGCGGCAATGTATCAGGGGAACCCATGTGCCGTGATGAGGAATGCGCTAAAAACAGGTTGACCAGTATAGTGGATTATTTCCTCGTGCATGACCGTGATATCGTGAATAGGGTTGATGACAGTGTTATACGTAAAACAGGCGGCGAGTACGTTTTACTTAGAAGATCTAGGGGTTATGCCCCCTCATGGATCAAGGTACCTGTTGAACTACAGCGTGAAGTAATAGCTTTCGGTGGAGATCTTAACAATGTTGGTGGAATAGGCTTTGAAGACAAGATTGTTTTAACACAGTATATTGGAGATCTTGAGAGCTATAATGCACAGGTCGATCTAGTAAACACTATAGAATACCTGGTGAGAAACTACGGGGTTGACTCAGAGAAGGCTCTCATAGCTGTTGATAAACACCCTTCATACCACTCTAGAAGGCTTGGTATAGAGTATTCCAGGAGGCATGGTGCCGGGATAATCGAGATCCAACACCACTATGCACACGTCTTTGGCGTGGCTGTTGATAGAGGTTTAAGCGGAGTGGTTGCCGGGCTGGCAATAGATGGTGTTGGATGGGGCGACGATTCAACGATATGGGGTGGAGAGGTATTAGTGTTCGACATGGATAAACCCGGTGTATATAGGAGGGTCGCATCCATAGATTACATCCCATTAACCAGTGATAGAGACACCGTTAAACCATTCAGGCTCCTCTACGGATACCTCGCTAAAAAAGGATGGGATATAGGGGAAATAGACAGGGTTCTAGGGCTAAGGGATGGCAACCGTATATTAGAGGGGCACATGGTATACAACATGGTGAAGCGGGGCAGGTACACCCCGGCTTCCAGCACCGGGCGTCTCATCGATATAGTGGCCTCTATAATAGACCCTGGCATTGAGAGGAGCTTTGAAGGGGAGCCGGCTATAAGGCTTGAAGCCATGGCATTCAATGGCGTACCAAGACTATTGGAGGACGTTAGGTTCCAAATAGATGGCAACCTGGTGAGGCTGGATGTATATGGCGTTATATCCAGGATCCTTGAGGAAAGGAGCTCTATGAAACCATGTGACCTAGCTGCATCCTTCCTATATAGCATTGGCTACTATTACGGGGAGCTCATAGCAGCATCTATTAAGGGCTCCAGCATCTCCAACATAGTTGTCTCTGGTGGAGCATCTGTAAACGAGTATATTTACAGGGGTCTACGTGATAGGCTTGCTTCAGAGGGCTTGAAGCCTTTACTACCATTAAATATACCGCCTAATGATGAGGGAATAGCCTTCGGGCAGGTGATCGTAGCTGGTTTAATTAGGTAAACCTACCGCTTGATTTATTTATCCTAGTTAATAAATCCTATAACCACGGCGAGGGTGCTTACGCCTTGGATAATGAGGTTGTAGAGGGGAAAACTACTAGAAGAGAATACAAGGTAATCAGGTATAGCCCATGGCTAGTGCACTTCAACACTGGTGCCTGTAATGGATGTGATATAGAGGTCTTAGCAGCAATCACCCCATTATACGATCCAGAGAGATTCGGCGTGAAGCTCGCGCCTAGCATAAGGCATGGAGATATACTAGTGGTAACTGGAGCTGTAACCAAGAAAGCAGCTGAGAGACTTAAGAGGCTATATGATCAAATGCCCTGTCCTAAATTCGTTATCGCTGTAGGGGCTTGTGCCTGTACTGGCGGTGTGTTTTCCAAGTCGTATCCTGTCCTAGCCGGCGCTGATAAGGCTGTCCCGGTTTCAATGTATATCCCGGGATGCCCTCCACGCCCGGAGGCCATTCTAGATGGTATTGTGAAGCTCCTTAAGAAGCTTGAGAGTGGCGAGAGCGGTGATGGCTGTGGAGGAAAAGCTTAGCTTCATGGATAAATATGTGGTTGAGAAAGGCTTTGTTAAACCAAATAGAAGGCTCTTCACTATTAGATCAGAGCATGTGAGACAGGTGTTCACAGAGTTTATTGAGAAGCTGGGAAGGGAGAACTTCTATCTCTCAACAATAGTCGGCACCGATATGAAGGATGAGGGGAGGATACGGCTGGACTACTATGTTGTACTACTCCCCGAGGAGGAAACTATTGTTATAAGAACCTATCTACCCCGCGATAACCCTGTGGTAGACTCCATAATAGACTTACTACCGGGGGCTCTATCAGGTGAATGCGAAACATATGATCTTCTCGGAGTGGTTTTCAAGGGTAATTCATTCTTAAAGCGCGGCTTCTTCATCCCGCAGGATTTAGTTGAACAGGATAGGTATCCCCTGAGAAAAGATAGCGGGGTGTAGACGTATGGCTGTAACAAAGATAATCGAGGTCCCATTCACACTAGAGATTCCTGTAGGACCCCAACATCCCGCCCTCCACGAGCCCGTATTATTGAAGGCTTATGCGGATGGGGAGGAAATAGTAAAGGTAGATATTAACACGGGATATAATCACAGGGGTATCGAGAAGCTCTGCGAGAAAAACAGCTTCTACCGCGACATATTTATTGTTGGAAGAGTCTGTGGTATATGTAATGCGGTACACGCAAATGCGTATGTGAGGGCGCTTGAAGCAATATTAGATGTAACACCTAATAATAGGGCTAGATACCTAAGAGTCCTGGCGATGGAGCTAGAGCGTATACACAGCCATATGCTGATAAATGCTGTGATGGCTGAAAACATAGGCTTTGAAGCACTATTCATGAACATAATGCTAGACCGTGAAAAAGTAATGAAGGCCAAGGAGATCGTGACAGGTGCCAGAGTTATGGCGGACTACATGATGGTTGGCGGCGTTAGAAGAGACATAGATGACGTCAAGAGGGATAAACTGAGAAAGCTTATCTCAGAGCTGAGGCCAAGGGTTGAGTACTATAGGAAGGTATTCGAGGAAGACGAAACAATCTTGAAGAGACTAATCGATGTAGGCAGGCTTAAACCAGTGGATGTCACAAGCCATGGGTTACTTGGCCCTGTTGCAAGGGCTTCTGGTGTAAAGATAGATACAAGGGCCAGTGACAGGTATGATGCATATAATGAGATTCCATTCGACGTTGTAACCAGGAATGAAGGGGATTCATGGGCTAGAATGATGGTTAGATGGGATGAGGTCCTTGAAGCCATAAACATGGTAGAGTATATCCTGGAGAAACTACCCAGCGACGGTAATCCAGTACCGGATGAGAAGAAGCTGCCGAGGAAATTCCCGCTTGGAGAGGCGTATACAAGGGTTGAGGCTCAAAGAGGTGAGCTGACATACTATGTCATGAGTGATGGTAAGGGTATGAATCCCTACAGGGTTAAAATAAGGACTCCCAGTTTTAATAATATAATAAACACGGGTTTCATGTATATTGGCCACACAATACCTGATCTTCCTGTAATACTTACATCTCTCGACCCATGTATTTCATGTATGGAGAGAGTCACTGTTGTAGACTTGGAGAAGAATATCGTGTACAAGGTTTCCTTGAAGGAGCTGGGTGGTGGGAAATGGGGAAGCCGAAGATACTCGATCTAGTATTAAAGAACCTGGCTAGTAAGCCAGCTACCATACAGTATCCCAAGGAACCGACCCCTGTGGAGCCCGATTACAGGGGGAGGCATTACGCGGATCTAGGTAAATGCACTGGCTGCTCTCTCTGTTCTATTGAGTGCCCTGCTGACGCAATAAAGATGACGCCTATACCCAGCGGGTATGATGTACCGAAGAGCAATCCCAGGAAGATATATCCATTAATAGACTATGGTAAGTGTGTTTACTGTTATCGTTGTATAACCGTGTGCCCATTTAATGCTTATATCTCCACAAACGAGTACAGGCTTGCAGATACCACTATGCATAATTCATCTGAGCTAAGTCTTTCCACGCTTAAGAAGGGTGGTCCCGGATGATCATCGATATGGTTGCACCCGTAATAATACTTGTATACACTATATCAATAATGCTCGTCTTCATAAGGGCTGTAAAGGGACCCACAATAGGGGACCAAGTACTAGCCATTGATACCATGACTTATGCCGTAGTCACATTGATGATTATAGTGGCTATCTACCTGAAAGAAGCCATACTAGTTGTCACAGCTATACCATTAGCACTATGGATTTACGCGCTTGACATCTACATTGCTAAATACCTTGAGAAAAAGAGTGAGATAGGTGGTTAAGTATGGCTCTCGTGGAAATAATTCTCGAATACGTAGGATTAGCACTACTATGCCTAGGGGCCATCGCATCACTCATAGGTGCTATAGGTATGCATAGACTCAGGAATTTTTATCTCAGGCTTCACGCAGCCACAGTTATAACAATATGGGGTGGCGTGTATCCGATTGTAGGTGCATCGATACTAGCTATAGTAATGCCTGAGCTGGGTGTATACAGGTGGTTTATGGCTGGAGCCGGGTTTGTAACAGCTTTCATCATCCTCATACTTGCCCCAGCCGGCTCTCATGCACTGGCACGTGCCGTGCATAGATCTAGGACCGCACTGGTTGAGCCCTGTATTTATGATGCAATAGATAGTGGGATGTGTGTGAAAAAGGAGGTGTCTACGCAATGATAAGCGCGGAACTAGCCGTATACTTATTAATGACTATATCTAGTGTGGCATCGACTATAGCCGTGTATTTTGCAATCATGGAGAAGGATCTCGTGAAAGCAGTGATCTATAGCGCTATCCAGAGTACTTTCTACGCTATTCTCTTTTACCTGTTAATGGCTCCTGACATAGTCTTGGTATACCTACCTGTCTCGGTTGGATTGATCCCTGGTGTACTCCTCATATTGATTGGTAAAACCGAGAGGGGTGAGAAAGAGTGAGAAGGAGTATTCTGCACCTAACCATAATTCTAACACTGCTTCTAGGGTTAAGCCTCTTAGCCAGCATATCATGGCAGTGGTTTGTCCCTGGTGAATGGTTTAAGTGTCCCTTGCAGGGTATCTGGTGTCTTCCAGTGTTCTACTTGGCTACAACGTACAACCCGGAGCTACCCAACTACACTGTGAATTCTCCGGAGGCTGTTACAGCAATAGTGTGGGACTACCGTGGCCTGGATACGTTATTTGAGACATCGGTATTCTATCTAGCACTGATAGCGGGAATCGCGTTAGCCAGGGGTGTATCATATAAGTTGCCAACTGGTGGAGAGCTCGGTCTCTCCAAGATAGTTAAAACTGTTTCGAGGCTGACACTCCCGATGATTATAACTGTTGGAGCATCAATCGGGCTACATGGTCATTTAACGCCTGGTGGAGGCTTCCAGGGTGGGGCCACAGCGGCTGTTGCATTCATGGTTGCCATCGTAGTGTTCTCCATAGTGTTCCTAGTGGAGCACGGTGTCAGCAAGGATAGAATGCTTATATTAAGGAGCATCGGTTTAACCGGCATAGGTTTAACAGCTGTAGCGTTATTCTTCGCTGGATTAATTCTCGGTAAGAACGCATATGTATTCCAGAACATGGCTAAACCATTTGCAGGATTAAGCTTTCCCTGGGAGGTGAATAGCGCATTAATAAGCGGGACGCTATGGTTTTTCAATCTATTCGAGTTCTTAGCTGTGACAGCCGGGTTTACAATAGCATTCATGCTTCTAGCAATGAGTGAGGCGGGGTCTGAGGAGGGGGTTAGGCATGAGTGAGTTTATTGTAAACTACTTGTTCTCACTTACCTTGTTCTCACTAATATTCAATTTTGTATTATCCATATACGGCTTATTCTTTAAGCCCCATTATATTAAGAAGGTGATCGCGTTAACCATATTCTCTGATACGATCAATGTCTTCGCAATATACGTTGGATACAGGAGATGGATCAACGGAATCAACCCACGTCCACCAGTATTAATTAAGCCGCCTACCCCTGGAGCTATTTCAGAGTTCATTAATAGTGCTGTGGACCCGTTACCACAGGCACTTGTGCTGACGGCTGTGGTGATAGGGCTCGCCGTCACTTTGTTCCTTATATTTCTTGGTTACCAGTTATACAAACACTATCATACTCTCGACATGAGGGAGATAAGGAGGCTCAGAGGGTGATCATAGTGAAGAAGCTCAGTAAGGCAGTAGTAGTATTCATGCTTTCATTTACCACATATATAGTGTTCTCAGGGAGCATACAGCCATACGATTTAATAACAGGTGCCGTAGTGGCAGGTATTGTAGGGGCATTATTCGCAAATATAACCCTGACTAATCCTGGTAAAGTAATTAATCCAGTTAGATGGATCTGGTTAATCGTCTACGCGTTAAGATACTTCACTATAGATGAGACAAAGGCTCATCTAGATGTAATAAAGAGGATACTTCATCCAAGAACCCCTGTTAACCCAGCTATAGTCAAGGTTCCATACGAGGTCGACTCAGACTACGCTATAACCGCCATAGCCAACTCGATAACCAATACCCCGGGCACGGTTGTTGTAGAGGTGAGAGAAGATGAGAAAGCATTCTATGTTCACTGGATTGATGCTAAAACCGTGGAACCCAGCGGGGCCAGGAATGAGATATCTTTTGTTTTCGAAAAGTATTCCCGTAAAATATTCGAGTGAGAGGTGTAGATCATGCTGGATCAACTAGCATTTAAACTAGCTGGGTTAACAGTCCCATTGCTTGCACTCATAGCGTTCCTCATACCTTTACTCGAGAAGCTCACGGGTAGTAGGGATGCCCCGAGGATCCTAACCTTATTGGGGTCGCTGATAGCTGTTTTTTCGTCTCTAATAATCCTCATTAGTGTATATACTAGTGGAGAGGTGATCCTATACCCATTTGGTGGATGGCCCCCACACTTCGGTATAGTCTACGAGATAGATGAGTTAAACGCGTTGATTGGTGCATACATCGCATTAGCGATGCTTGCCGTGGTTGCGTACTCTACATGGTATGGCCGCCACCTTGATGAACCTATATGGTACTATGTACTCCTCACAGGGTTAGAGATAGGTATGCTTGGATGCGTTTACACAGGCGATGCATTCAACCTCTTCGTAATGCTCGAGGTTCTCAGCGTATCTGCCTACGGATTAGTGGCCTACCATAAGAATAGGGCTGAGGCTGTTGAGGCAGCAGCGAAATACGCGTTAATCGGTGCTGTAGCCACGAATCTTTACTTTGCTGCATTAGTAATAATTTACGTGACCCATGGCTCGTTGAACATGGGATTATTATCACTGATTGCACGACAATATAGTGGTGCAGGGGAGGCAGTGAAATACGCTGGCTTAATAGCTGTAGCCTTCTCGCTATGGGTCTTCACTTATAAGTCAGCATTATTCCCCTCACACTTCTGGCTACCTGACGCACATCCGGAAGCCCCTACACCTGTTTCGGCAGCTTTATCCGGTGTTCTTGTAAACGTGGGAGTATATGCTGTAATGAGGTTCCTCTACACTATATTCTGTTCTGGTAGTTACCTTGCTGAGTTCAGGGCGATCGTACTGGCTACATTATTTATCCTGGGTTCTCTAAGCGGATTAATCGGGGCATTAATGATGATGATGCAGAAGGATGTGAAGAGGCTGCTCGCATATAGTACCATTAGTCATATTGGGATAATATATATAGGATTATCAATAGGCTTCCTCTCAGGTGTTGGGGAAGCTGTAAAGATAGCCATGGCAGGCACCATAGCCCACATGATCTCACATGGTATAGCGAAGACAATGCTCTTCATGGCAAGCGGGGTATTCATCGATGCCGCTGGCTCCAGGGACCTGGATGAATTAAGAGGAATTGGTAGAAGTTATCCGATCGCCAGCTTTGCATGGTTAACCGGGTTCCTTAGTCTCGCAGGGCTGCTGCCGTTCTTAGGCTTCTACTCTAAGCTACTAATATACTATGGCTACACCTATTCAGGCTTCATACTTGGAGGCGTAATGATAATAGTGATATCAGCTCTCTCCCTACCGGGGTACTTCAAGGCCATATACTCGGTTATATTCAGCATTGGCAGGGAAAGGGAGAAAACCAATGCGGGAACAGCTGAGGTAATAATTTTTATCATGGCGATTACACTGGTGATCCTGGGCCTCCTGTTCCCATTCATGGAAAACATATTCATGAAGGCTTCGGAGGCTATTACAACCCGTGTAGGGGTATATGATTATTCTTTGAAAGCGTATCATGAAATACTAAGGATCTTAGGAGGTGGGTAGACTTGATAATCGAGGTAGTAATGGATCCATCCATTACAGCATTAATTATTCTAGCTGGAAGCGGGCTAACACTACTTGTAGCAGCTACATTATACTATCTATTAAAGTCGAGGTCGGTGAGGACAACAGAGCTCTACTTATCCGGTGAAGGAGAAAATGTTGTAAGCAACCTATCACCTGGTGTGGGCAGTCTATATTATGGATTCATGAAGAGATTCGCGAAAAACCTGTATAGGGTGTTGGCCGAGAGTGTTCACACAGGGAGCCTCCACGACTGGTTCAACTTCATAGCTTCATGGCTGGGGCTCCTCGTGTTAATCGCGATACTTGTTTTAATATTAATGCTTACAGGGTGGTAGCATGGATGTGAGCCAGGTAGCCTTATTCCTGTTCTCAACACTGGTATTCCCCGGGTTCCTTTTCATATTCATACTATCCCTGTTCACACAGTACCTAGTTAGAAAGATAAGTGCCAGGTATCAGAAGAGAATGGGTCCCTCATACATAGGACCCTATGGTGTGCTCCAGCCATTCATGGATTTCTGGAAGCTTCTAAGAGTTAAGGAGGTGGTTAGATCCAGGTATAGCATGCAGAGAGTGGCCGAGCTAACCCTATTAATCGGCATAGCTTGTATTACCGGTGCAATAGTGTTGCTACCAATCGGAGTCCTCAATATTCGGGGTCCACTGGATTACCTGGTATTCTTCTACATGGCCAGTGTCATGCCGATTCTAATGATAGTGCTTGCATCGCTCTCGATGCCTGGACCATATACAAGCCTAGGAGTGTCCAGGTTGCTCAGTATTCTAACGATCAGCGAACCGGTATATTTCACCGGGTTATTCATACCTTGCTTCCTAGCTACATATAGGGATCCGTTGGTCCTCTCCGTTAGCATGACTTCACATAGGGTCATGGATTTATGGCTTAACCCTGTTACGGCATTGATATTATTGCTCTCACTGATAGCCCTAGTGATCTCACTACAGTCTAAAGCCATGTATCCGCCATTCAATATTCCTGAGGCCGAGCAGGAGATAATAGCTGGTTTTGAGACAGAGTTCTCGGGACCCCTATTAGCGCTGGCTTCACTACTACACGACATGGATCTAACGGTGTCGATCCTTACAGTAGTATACATAGTACTCGGAGGTCCAGCGCCATTCCGGCATTCAACACTTGGTGGTATACTAATGGTGATACTAAAATACCTGGTGCTAGTATTAGTGGTGGCCACAATTAAGAATATCTTCGGAAGATACAGGCTAGAACAGGCACTTATGCAATTATTAAAGTACGGAGGTATACCCGTGTTAATCTCAGTAATATTATCACTCGCATGGATATACCTCTAGCCCTCTTCAATATAATATTTTCTATTAGGTAAACGTAATTACTGGGAGCAAATACTCGCCCGCAGATTCACGGATCGAACCCTATTGTTCTATTTAGACTAGTGGAGCCATCTGCGATATGACTGTACATTTGCCGGGGCTCTATGCCATTATACTTCCCCCTTGATATTATTATCATTGTAGGATATAGTAAATACATAGGTAAATGATTAGTACAGTGCTCAAATACCTTTTAAAATTATATAAACAGGCAAACTATTATACCTTGTAAAGGTGACTATTATTGAATCGGTTGCCAAGGCTTGTCGGCCCCCTCATCCTGGTTGCTTCATTACTGGCTCCTCTGCTATCCCTGATAATAATAAATGCTCAGAGCAGTGGCACTATACATGTGAACCCGGTCCCGGGGTTGTCGAGGGATTTCCTCAGGGGTCTAGACCTCTCAGAGGTTTCATGGATCCTGGGGTTGGGTGGAAAATATTATTATGAGGATGGGAGAGAAGGCGATATACTCGACATAATTGCTGATAACGGCGTCAACGCTGTTAGACTGAGGGTTTGGAATAACCCATATGATGAAAAAGGTGTTCCATATGGTGGTGGAAACTGTGACCTTGAAAGGATGACACAGTTCGCCTCTAAAGTAAAAAGCAGGGGGTTTAAGCTCCTCATTGATTTCCACTATAGCGACTGGTGGGCGGATCCCTCAAAGCAATATAAGCCAAAGGCATGGGCTAACCTTTCATTCAATGAACTAGTGAGTGCAGTTTATAATTGGACTAGGGACGCACTATTATACATGAAGAACAATAATGCATTACCAGACATGGTTCAAGTTGGCAACGAGATAAACAATGGTTTCCTATGGCCCGATGGACGCGTCGAGAACTGGACTCAATTCGTGACCCTGTTAAAGTCTGCTATAAAAGCTATCCGCGACATAGATCCCTCAATCAAGATCGTTATACATCTATCTGGTAACAGAGAGTTAGACTACTATGTCAACTTCTTCGAGAGGCTTGCCAATGATGGGGTAGACTATGATGTCATAGCGTTATCGTACTATACATACTGGCATGGTAGCCTTGAAAAACTGAAGCAGATAGCCTCAACCCTAACCTCCAGGTTTAACAAGGAGATCATACTAGCCGAGATAGCATACCCATGGACGCTGGAAGATGCCGATGGATACCCGAATTTATTTAGCAGTAGGGATCAGGAGATTAAAGGCGGGTACAGGGCCAGCGTACAAGGTCAGGCAAGCCTCATTAGAGACATAATCGAGGCCCTGTATGAATCAGCTGGGGATAAGGCCTTAGGTGTATTCTACTGGGGTGCAGCCTGGATCCCTGTGCCGGGTGCAGGCTGGAAGACTGGTGAGGGCAATCCATGGGAAAATCAAGCTTTATTTGACTTTAATGGGAAGGCCCTACCATCGCTGAGAGTGTTCAGAATGATCTACGAGGCCGAGTACATCGAGGTGAAGCCTGTAGGGCTATATAATCCCGGACCATTAAATGTGACAGCCTATGCTGGTTCAAAACCTGTTCTACTGGAGAACACTCTGGTAGTCTATTCGGATGACTCAATTAGAAACGCTGCAATCAAATGGGGTGAAATACCGGTATATGAGTCACCTGGCACATACTACCTTAATGGATACGTGGAAAACACCAGTATAATGGTTGTAGCCAGGATCACAGTCTTGGAGAGGTTGTACATAGATGTGGGAGACCCCGAGGGAGACGATAAGGGGCCGGGAACATATGGCTATCCAACAGCATCCGTGTACGCTCCAGGAGTATTCGATATTGTGAGAGCTAGTTTAGAGGTGGAGAGCGAGGACTTAGTTGTAAGAGTCTACTTTAAGAACCTAGGTGGGAACCCCTGGAATGGGCCCAATGGCTTTAGCCTACAGTATATTCAAGTATATATACGTACAACAAATCCGCTAGCGACTAACAAGGTGTATAGGAGGGATACTTTTGGACTTAATATAGAGCTCAGAGATGATTATGCATGGCAATACGCGTTACTTATATCACCTGGATGGGGTTCGGGGCCTCTTCCAGATGGCGAGTTATCCTCGTTACACTATGCCAATGGAACAGTCCTCGTGGAGGGCAAGGACTTCAAGGTATCATCAAACACGAGTGATAACTATGTAGAGGTAAGGACACCGTTGAATCTGCTCTCGGACTGGGAAAACTTGAAGTCTTGGAAGATAATTGTAGCTGTTGCAAGCTGGGCTGGTGAAAACCCTGATCGTATAAGGTCATTTGCACCGGGAGGTGGAGAATGGCTTTCAGACCCCGTGGCCTACGCTAATGAATCATCTAAGCCACTTATACAGTCAGCATTACTCGTGAATGTATTGCCGAAGATGTATGATTTATTAATTTACTCCCAGGAATATCCACATGGATTAACCGCGGATCAACAGTATACATGGTTAATGGGTTTCAACCCCTCTAAATCCACCTTAGCGATTATTCCACCCGAGGTAAAACAAATAGAAACTGTGACACAGACTATAACTATGACCATTACAACCACACTACTGTCGACCACAGAGAAAACCGTGAGTATATATGAGACGCAAACAGGGTATTCCGGTTACACGGTAAACACTGTGATCGGTGTAGCATTACTGTCACTAGCACTGGGTATTGGAGTAGGGTATTTCTTGTTAAGACTACAGAGGAAGTGATTTTACATAAGTATTTCAACATTCTTTATTTAGCATTCTAAATGCAACCCATAGATTTTTACAAAGATTAAATATATAACCTTGGTTTACTTATAGGCATTATTAGGGGGTATACCTCATGACGTTAACAGCTATAACTAAAACCTCGGCCATCATAATTGTTATCATCGCAATCATAGCGGTGGCCGGTGGAGTACTCCTATTGACTCAACAACCAGTCCAGCCACCATCAACAACCACTACTACAACAACCCAGACGTCCACCACAACAACTATGACAACCACCACTACCACAACTACTACGACAACCACTACACCGGTGGGCTCTACAATAACAATTGGTAATGTCACCATAAGGGTACCTGAGGAGTTTGCTAAGTTTGTTGAGAATGTCAAGACAGGTAATGTCAAGGTGACGATATACTTTGGGCATGCATTAAACCCTGAGGAAAGAGACTCATTCATTAAAGTCATAGGGGCCTTTGAACAAGAATATCCAGGAATAGATGTCGTAGAGAAGAGATATGGGGGAATGGGTGAGCTTCAAAGCGCGGTCATAGCTGCTGCATCGCTTCCACCATCACAAAGGGAAAGCCTTGTTGGCCAGGCTCCCGACGTGTTTAACTGGGCCCATGACTGGATTGGTTGGTTTGCTGATTCCGGGTACCTTGTGCCGCTTGAAGATTATATAGGATATGATGCAGTTGACGATATATCTCAGAACATACTTCCATCAGCTATGAGCTCTGTTACGTATCTGGGTAAGACGTATGGCCTCCCATATGCTGGTGAGGCATTAGCACTCTATGTGAATACAGGGCTGGTTCCAAACCCGCCGACAACATTCAATGAGTTAAAGACCTTAATGGAGCAGTTCTATAAGCCGAGCGAGGGTAAATATGGGATAGCCGGTCAGATCGCGGGCCAATACCATACTAATCCCTGGGTTACAGCGTTCGGTGGTTTCTACTATGATGACGTGAGGAAGGAACTAGGCTACTTAAAGCCTGAGACAGCCGAGGGCCTCAAGTTCTTCGTGGCCAACATCCTACGGTACATGGATGTATCCGACCTCGGCAACGATTATCAGAGGAGACTATTTGGCGAGGGTAAGACCCCATTCTATATATCTGGGCCATGGGATGTCAAGTACGCTGTTGAAACATTAGGTGTCAACAACTTCACTGTTGTTCCACTACCATCGATTAATGATAGAATACCTAAGCCGTGGAGTGGATTTAGAACAATATATGTCTCGGTTATGGCTACGGCTGGAGGTAAGGAGAGAACATATGCTAGTATATTGTTTGCATTATACATCGCCCTAGATGATAAAGCTATTCTAACACTTGTCAACGAGCTTGGATACATCCCAGTCAAGCCGAGTGTAGCTGATTATGTGAGGACAAACATAAATACAAACCCGCTCTACAAGATAGTACTAGGATTCTATGAACAGCTAGGAAAAAGTGTTCCAATGCCGAAGGACGCGAATATGCAGAAGGTCTGGGGAGCCGATACGTATCTCCAAGCAATATGGAAGGCGTATTCAGATGCTATAAGCTCTGGTAAATCACCAGATGATGCTGTGCAAGCTGCGATCGCTCAGGTGGATAAGGCGCTCAGTGACGCCTATAACGATATATCTGCAAAGATAAAGAAATAATATTTTAGGGATTAAGGACCGGTGGATGGGATGAGCTCTAAGAGGAAAATCCTTTTTCCCACACGCATCGCGCTTATCTTGGTAATGCCGGCATTGATCTTGTATTTATTTTTTAATACATGGCCAATGATATTCTCCATAGGAATAGCATTTACAGATGCTACTCAGAAGAATATATCGCCTAGTCCAGAAGCCATAGGCAACTGGGAGAACGCGATCCGGTGTGCTATTGACCTTAGAGACAAGCCGGAGTACAAGGAGAAAGCCTCCGGCCTAGTGAATTCCACAGTAAGTAGCCTAATGGATGTATATGGCAACTTGACAGGGATAAAAAACTATATCGAGGCCGGTGGAGACTTCTTGAATACGCCTCTAAGCTACTTAAGAGGGTTAGATCGATCTGTTAGGACATTAATGAGGGTGTCAGAAGAGTTCAAGATGTACTTCAAC
>NZ_JBMFMW010000001.1:0-39238 GCF_049970475.1 Desulfurococcus sp. | reverse complement strand
GGCGATCACACGGTATACACCTAGTACATGCTCGTACTCCTCCCTGCTGGGCTTGATTGTTTTAAGCACAGCCTCCTCGATCTCGCTGGCAGTCATTTCAATAATCCACCACTGCTAGGCAAGCTTTTTCACGCATATATTGCTATATATTGGTCCACGCGGCGTTAAGACGCTTTTCTTAACTATTACCTCCTCAACCGGTGAATACCCGAAGTCCGTCCCCCTTAGCTCCATAAGCGTCTTCACGAGTTTCTCAATACCCCTATACCCCTTGACCCTTGCTAGGGTTATATGTGGAGTGAACTCCTCCCTCTCAGGTTTAATACCAATCCTCCTTAACCCAGCCTCCACGATCCTGTATAATTCCAATAACTCATCACTCCCTTCCTCAACCCCAGCCCAGATCACCCTTGGCCTCTCAAGACTTGGAAAGCCCCCTATGTTCTTAACATGTATTTTGAACCCCTTGTATGAGATCGTGTTTATGAAGCCGCACACCTCGTCAACGACGCTTCGTGGTACTTCACCAATGAATCTCAGGGTTAAATGAATATTCTCGTCTTCAACAGGCTTTAGATCCACCCCGGTGGCAGTTATCTTATCCCTTACCTCGATGAGTCTTCTCAGGACCTCCTGATTCTTCAGCTCGATGGCTATGAAGCACCTTATGATCTCACCGCTCAAGGACACCACCCCCAACTCTATGAAACATTAAAACGCCTCCAAAATATATTAACTATCCTAAACCAGCTGGTGTAGTATTCATGTTATTCATTCTAATCGTGGGGATGCCTGGATCCGGTAAGAGCGTGGTTGTTGAAGTAGCAAGGGGCCTCGGCCTACCTGTCTACACCATGGGCGATGTTGTAAGGGAAGAGACGAGTAAAAGATACGGCATTATCACACCGGAGCTCATGGTCTCCACGTCAAGGGATCTACGGAGAGAGCGCGGCGACAACATTATAGCTGTTAAAACAATTGAAAGGATAAGAGAGAAGGAGGGCGCCGTAGTTATAGATGGCGTTAGAAGCCTTATCGAGGTGAATGAATTCAGGAGGCACGGCGAAGTCATTATAATAGCAGTACATGCCTCACCAAGGACAAGGTTCAAGAGGCTGCTGGAGAGGAAGAGGCCCGGGGATCCAGCTTCATACAGTGAGTTCCTTAAGCGTGATATGACGGAGTTGGAGTTCGGTGTAGGCAGCGTGATAGCTCTAGCCGACTACATGATAGTTAATGAGTCAAGCATCGAGGATGCTAAAAAAGAAGCCGTTAGAATACTGAGGGAAGTGGTGGAGAAACATGGTTAGAATAATAGTTGAAGCCGAGGTAAGGCCAACCGAGGACGCTGAGAAGGTGAAGAAGGCTGTGAAAAACATCTTCGCCGGGGATATAATAATCCAGGAACTAGGCAACAAGTACAGGGTGGTTAAAGGGGTCTCCCCCACTATTGAATCGTTGAAGCCATTGAAAAACCTCGCGAAAACCCAACAGGTTGAGCCAGCTCTGAAAAACTACCTTATCAAGTACAGGACCGCTACCTCAATAACTCTTTTACTACATAAGCAGGCTGCATACGCTGGGAAGCTCTCGCTAATAGATAGTGAGAAAGAATCACCACTGGGACCAGTGAAAATCATCATTGAGGGAGACGAGAACGAGCTAGAGGAGGTAGTTAAATACTTCTCAACTTAAAATCATTTATAATTCTAGACACTAGTATTATTGATAGGGAGAATAACATGGTGAGGATGGTTTTACCTGAAGCGAAAATATTCAGGAAAATAATCGAGTCCGTTGGAAAACTAGCCGATGAAGTCGCGTTTACAGTTACTAGTAACGGTGTCTCCCTTAAAGCACTCGACGTTGATCAATCATCCTACATCGAGGTTTTCCTACCAGCCGATATGTTTCTCGAGTACACTGTAGATAGCGAGGAAATCCTGGGGGTTTCAATCAGCAATATCAAAAAAGTTCTAAAACACCTTAGGAAAGGCGAGAACCTTATCATAGAGTCAAATGGAGAGTTCATAGAGTTCACTGTCAGCAGTGTCGCGAAAAGACGGTTCAAGTTCAGGAACCTAGATGTCGCAGTACCCGGGATACCTGAATTCAACCTGGAATTCAAGGTATCAGCTCAACTAGTCTCATCAAACGTGAAGAAGGCCCTTGAAGATGTTGAGAGCGTGGGAAGCCTTATTGAGATAGATGCCCCATCAAATGATCTAATGGTTTTCAGGGCAGTGGGCTCTGGAAAGGTCGAGGTCAAGTTCGCAGCTGGTTCAACAGCTCTGTTATCCATGGATGTGAAGGAGCCGTCTAAATCCATCTATGACGTTGTAAAGCTCTCCACGATCCTCAGTATTACAGAGGTCTCAGACGTGGTTACACTGGAATTCGCTAGTAAAATGCCTCTCAAAATGGAGTTTAAGATAGGAAACGGGAGGATATCGTATCTAACCGCACCAATAGAGGCAGTATAGTTGGAGCCCTACATACCTTTAACCATTTTCAATAATTTAACTCTGATATCAAGGAGGCTTGCTGGAGATAGGTGCATTGTTGTCTTTTTAAATGACGTGGCGACAAGCCTATATGGTTTAGTAAATCCTTTATCAGAGATAAGGGTCCTCGCATCCTCATCATGCCTTGATGACGCATTATATATGCTACTAGAGTCCTTCAACATACAGGAGGAATACTCGAAGGCAAGAGAGCAATTAGTGGGAAACAGGATTGTTGCTGTCTCAACTAGGACCATGCCTCTCCTGGTGATTGAAGCCGAGAAAAACAACCTGGATCACGAGATAGTTGAATCCCCAGTGAAATACATGGACGAGGCTTTCGAATTCTACATACCACAACTGGAGTATTTGATAGTAAAGCTATTGTCTCTAAGACTATACCCATATATAACCTACGGCATCACATTGTTATTCTCATGGGCAGACGTCATTAATATGGATCTATTGTCCAAAGCACTCGAGATAAGCGGGGTATCGAAGAAAGAGCTATCTAGGGAGATAGATTCAACCCTTAGGCATGTGGAGGCTTTCTCAGTGATCAAAGAAGAAAATATCAGGGGAAAGCTGGAGACTCTATTACGGTCTGTTAACTAACTGAAAAGTTTACAGGCGTTTTAGCTACTACAGGCTATACATAGCTATCCTGATTCTATCACTACCTGCACCCTAACCCTTCCCCATGGTACCTCCCCAGCTTCTCCTAGTGTTATTTGGGCAAGTATATTGCCACCCCGTCTTCCCCGTACTTGGTGATCGTTGTCTCGGAAACATATACAGTACTCCCCATTATAACTAGAAGGCCCTGTCCTTCAGGGTGGAGAGGAGGTCGGATCCTTAATAACCCTGGTATATTTTTACCATTATATCATAGGACACAGGGTGAAGGTTATGGCTACTAATATATTTGGTAAGATAAGCCCTCAGACACCGGGTCAGGAAGAGGTGATAAATGCTTTAAGCGATAAAAAGTATGAGATAATAGGCTTATTCGGCCCTACGGGATCGGGTAAAAGCCTGCTAAGTATACTGTACGGCATAGACTCGGTGGTGAACAATAGGTATAAGAGGTTCATAATATCACGTCCCCTCATAGATGTTGTTACAGGTAAGGAGCTTACTACAGCGGACCTGGGCGATCTATATTATCAACTGGCATCTTCATACATACAGGATATAATATCCGGTGTAGCTGAGTGGAGCCTCATCAAAGAGTTAATGGATAAGGGATTGATTGTTATAACGGATTCACATTATCTACGCGGCAGGACATTCGATGACTCGGTGATATTCCTCGATGACGCGCAGAGCATACCGGTTGAAAGCGCTATCGAGATAGTTATGAGGATAGGTAGGAACAGTAGGCTAATAATAGCTGGAGACCCAGTGTTCCAGAGGACAACTGGTAGCAGAGACTCTGCGGGCATGCTTAGAGAGCTATTACTCGGAGAGGACTCAGCGAAAGTGATAGATCTAGGATTAAAAGATATCGTGAGGCCGGGTGCTAGGAGAGGGATTAAACTACTACTAGAGTCCAGGGTAAGAGCCAGGGCCCTCAGTGAAGCAGAGAAACAGATACTTGAAGCAGCAAGAATAAGGGCGCCAGATGCAGACATAGTGACCGTAGTCGAATTCGTTGAGCTTAAGAGGCAGCACGGTATCTCAGAGGATAGTGTGCCAGATGCCTTGATCATTACCAAGGAAGGATACATAAGCAGGCTCATTGGTAAAGGCGGTGAGAGAATTACCGGGATAGAGAAAGACACCGGCTACAAGCTGAGGGCCGTAGAGTTAACACTTGACTTTAAGCCATTGATACGGGCTATGCATCCGGTAAGCTGGATACATAAGCATATCATAGATGTAGACTTCGCCGGCCCCAACCTAGCTGTTAAAGTATCCAGCGAAGGATATGGCGCTTTCGTGGGTCAGAAGGGCTCGCACATAAGATTCATCGAGGCGGTATTGATGAGGCTGCTCGGCGTAGGAATCAGGGTATATGAGGTTGAAACAGGAGAGAAGGAGAGAAGAAAGAAGAAGACGTAGTACTTCTCCGAACCAGCGCTATCCCCGCGGCTACAACTAACACAGACAATAGCATTATAGCTATTAACGCGGAGCCGGGGCCTCTGATACCTGGCTCACTATTCCTCGTTACCGTGGTGGTTGATGCAGAGGCCTCTGATCGAGTAGTTGTAGTGGAACTGGACACGGTGGTTTCATCGGGCCTCCCAGATACTCCCTCAATATATTTCTCTATTTTCGAAGGAAGACTACTGATCGATTCTCCAAACATATTCCTGTATTTCTCCTCATCAACCACGATGAAGACCTGGGTAGCTGATATTTTCTTATGGAAGTCCACTACTTCCTGAACCTCAGACTCATTTACAATTGTTTCACGTGTGTATCCTTCGAACACAAAGGGGTATTCAAGTAGAGAGCTGGCGAGGAAATCCAGTGAAACCCATCCAAGGCCTGGAATATAGGCTAGGACAAAGGCGTGGGGGCCGTTGTACACATAGTAATATGTGACGTTTCCAAGATTTGTCTCAAGCTTTAAATCCGGGATATACACGTAGCCGTATCCTATTATAGCCGGTATATTATAGTGGCTGAGTAGCTCAACTAGTACACGCGACATGTCATCGCAATCTCCTTGCCTGGACTCGATTACTTCATCAATAGTCCTCGGGAGAGATGATGCATTATATGTAAAGTACTCTGTGTATATAAAGTAGGCGGCATTAACCGCTATCCCGAGCTTACTTGCTGAGTACACTGATGAATTATACCTGTTCTTAAACCAATCCTCGAAAGCCGGCACCACGACCTCTATAACCCTACTATATGGTGTTTTCACGTACTCCGTGGTGATGTCGCCTGGTATGCTTTCATTGCTTATGCTGTAGCCTGGATTATTTAATGCAAGCCTATAGTATCCGAGTATCATTGAGTTATCACTATAGCACACTTTAATCCTTGAGATGAAGAAGCCGAAGAAGCCATTACCAGCTGAGACATTGAAGACATATGATCCCAGGGTTTCATTGAACCCAAGGTTGTACACGTATATAGGGGTGGATTCCTGACGAAGACCGGTGTTTAACGTGATATTCTGCGGTGTCTCAAGCAGTAGGGTATCGTTGATTAGGGAGTTATAGACTTTTATAGCATTGATAAAGTAGAGAATGCTGCATGTCTCACGAGGCGTTATCTCCCCGTGCACGATAAGAGGGGTTGCGTATTGTAAACATAGGAGAACCACTACTAGTGCCACGTAAAATACTCTAAGCACCCTCATGAAACACACCTGGTTATGATATCTCTATAATCTCTACAATATTTTAATATCCACTACTACTTGATGAGTACGTGGCCCTACATTCCTTATCTTCCTCTTACTTGAAATATCATAATTTCTCACACCGAGTGAGGCAAGTTTTTCAGCCACTAGTTGTTCAGCCTTGGTTAAATAATGCTCCCCTTTCGCCGTTTTAACATGTAGATACACGTGTATCCATCCTCTTCCATCCCTCAACGCCATCAATGCCTTGTCGAGATAGTCGAGGGCCAGTTCAGGATACGGCATTAACACCCTGTCGCTTGTATTAGTGAGCCTTGAATTCACTACCTCACCAGCATCGCCTAGGATGGGTTCGACCACGTCCTCCACATGGTTCAACCTCACGTTTTCAACCATGTAGTGGTATGCGTATGGATTTATATCTATACTGTATACTTTCCTCGGCTTGGCGTATCTAGCTATTATTATACTGAACAACCCGGCACCAGCAAACATGTTCGAAACCGTCTCACCAGGAGCCACTAGTTTAGCGATCCTATAGTGCTCGTAGTTTAAGCTGGGAGATATATATACCTTATTTATATCCACCTTGAAGACGCAGCCATGCTCCCTATACAGCGTTTCACTCCTATCCTCTCCCGCCAGCAACACATGTTTCCTCAGCCTATAAGGCCCCTCTACTCCTGGGATAGCTGCCCATACGCTTTTAACGAAGTTAAAGCGCTTCAGAATCTCAAGGGCTAACGGCTTTAACTCCTCAGGGCTCATATCCAACGGTGTCCTGATTAATGCGAGATCGCCTATGAACTCAACCCTTCTCCAGACCTTCTCGGCAACCCCCTCTCCAAGTATCTCTCTCGCTAATTCCTTTAGTAAGCTACCTCTTGTCATCGAGAGTGTCAACCCCATACTTGCACATGTCTCTCAAGACGCATTTATTGCAAAGGGGTTTCCGCGCCCTGCATGTTCTCCTACCATGTGTTATAAGATACAAGTGTAGATCCAGGTAGTTCCCGGGGGATGTATTATCCATCCAGAACCGCGATATATGCTTATAGCTCTTTGACCCGGTGAAACCCATCCGCATTGTTATCCTGGTTATATGCGTGTCAACTGGGAACACGGGTTTTCTGAAATACCTTAATAACACGACATCCGCTGTTTTCCAGCCGACACCAGGTAGCTCCATGAGTAGTCTCCGTGCCTCCTCTACACTACTCCTACTCACCTCGCTGATTAATCTCTCCTGGAAGCCACCCTGGTTAAACACGGAGGCGAGCTCCCTGATCACCCTAGACCTATTCCTATACATACCCGCTGGTCTCAAGGCGTCCTCTAGTTTATCAACCGGTAGCAAAAGCACTGTCTCAGGCGTGATGACTCCACCGGTTAACTCCCTGAGCTTCTGCAACGCCCTGCATGCATTTCTATCGCTAGTGTTCTGGCTTAGAATTACAGCCGTGATTATCTCAAACAACCGGTTGCTTTGAATACATCTCTCAGATACCACGAATTCATCCGCATCCAGCTTATACTCCTTCCTTAACCTATTCAGCACCTCATCCCCGATCCTAGTATTCAACGATATATACACCCTTTAGCCTACGGGTAGATTCTTCCCCTGAACCTGGGGAACGGTAGTGTATCCCTTATGTGATCCAGCCCAGTAATCCACATCGTAACTCTTTCTACCCCTAATCCAAATCCGCTGTGAGGCACACTTCCATACTTCCTTAAATCCAGGTACCATTTATAGTCCTCTGGGTTCAATCCTTGCTCTATGATCTTCTGGTATAATACATCATACCTGTCCTCACGCTCGCCTCCACCAACTATTTCACCATATCCTTCAGGCGCTAAGAGGTCGAAGCCGAGTACTACATTGGGGTTTGATGGATCAACCTTCATATAGAAGCTTTTTATCTGCCTTGGGAAGTGTGTCACGAAGAACGGTTTCTCGAACTCCATGGTGAGTATCCTCTCCTCATCCGCGCCTAGATCATCGCCCCATTTAACATTAACTCCTTTCTTCTGGAGTATCTCTATCGCCTCATCATACCTTATCCGTGGGTAGGGCGTCTCCATTGCAGGCTTTAATTTCTCGATATCCCTACCCAGGTCTACTAGCTCACTCCTCCTTTCCTCAAGTACCCTGGTCACAATATGCGATACCAGCTCCTCTGCGACCTTCATCATGTCATCCATGTCGTACCATGCTGCCTCAGGCTCTAGGTGCCAGTACTCGGCGAGATGCCTCCTAGTCCTAGACTTCTCGGCTCTAAAACTCGGGGTTAGACTCCATACTTTCTCGAGAACATAGATAAGTGCCTCTAGATATAATTGCGCGCTCTGACTCAAGTATGCCTTAGACTCAAAGTATTCAACGGGGAATAACGTTGCACCGCCCTCACAGGCTGATGCAGTCAATATCGGCGGGTTGACTTCCCACCAGCCATTCCTCGTGAAGTATTCTCTGCCGGCTTGAAGAATCGTGTGCTTTATCCTAAATATCTTCGTGAACCTTGGGCTCCTTACCCATAAATGCCTGTTATCCAGGAGATATTCTATGCCTTCGCCACCCTTTATCGGGAAGTCCCGGCTATAGCCTATGATTTTAAAGAAGTCGACATCTAACTCGTATCCCCCGGGTGCTCTTTCCTCCCTTCTAACAGTTCCACAAGCAACAACGCTCGCCTCCAAGCCTATATCCTTTAACTCGTCTACAAGGGCTTCTCCAAGCCTGGCTGAATCAACTACAACCTGTATTACCCCGGATGAATCCCTTACCCTGATAAATGCTTTACCACCTACAACACTCCTCCTATATATCCAGCCCCTTATACAGACGTGTGAACCAATTTTATCATTGCTCATTATCTCAGCGATACTCTTATACTCCATTTCCAACCCCCATTTCCCTAGTTTTAGTTTAAAATGGTGAACCAGGTTAAAACACTACTCCTATATTAACCAGCTTTAAGTTCTAGAAGACCGCAAATCCAGTCGGCGGATGAACCATCGTGGAGGGCTCTAAGTCCTATCATGACGAACCCGGGAACAACTATAAAAACCATAAAAATAATTCTCAGGCAAACACTCCTAGGGTAGCTCTCTAGCCATCACATACGCGTCCTCGCCGTCTAGGTAATAGTTTTTCTCCACCTTAACCTTTCTATACCCTAGTTTCTCATATAGTGAGATAGCTGGGTTATTTGATACCCTTACCTCCAGATATGTCTCGTTACACTTGTAATCATAATACATGGACTTCATAGCGTAAGCCATTAAAGCATACCCGAGGCTTCTACCCCGGTGCTCCTTGAGAACAGCTATACTTACAACGTGTCCACTTCTAGCGATAAACCTATGGAAGAAGCCGGGTTTCCACTCTACACGCGTCATAATATAACCAACTACTTCACCATTAGGTGCCTCAGCAACGTAGAAGGCCTTCCCATATTCCTCATATAATTCCTCGAAAAAGCTCCTTGGATAATGCTCTGGTAGTGAAACCATGTTTATCTCGATAACCCTGGTTATATCATCGCTGGTCGCGTTTCTAACCCTGTATCCTGGAGCTTCCATGGATAACTTCTTAACAGCTAGGTTAAATATTTCGTCAACACTATACGAGGTAACCGTGCTCATAGCCATGACCCTAAGTGTATTAAAGCCCCTCGTATGATTTATAAATAGTGTTTAAGGTATCAAGCCTAATCGGGGATTTAATTGGCCCATGAAGAGCTTGCAAGGTTTCTCCATCAACCCCTCCAGGGTAGGAACATACTGCTCGGCTTAACGGCTAGCTCATCAATATATAAATCAATAGACCTCGCCAGGAGACTCATACGTATGGGGGGCAATCTTAGAGTTGTAATGACGAGGAGATCGCTTTCACTCATAGGTGTGGACCTAGTTCACTGGGCTACCGGTAGTAAACCATTCTACGAGATGAGCGGGGAAACAGAGCATATAGATCTAGCACAATGGGCTGATGCAATGGTTATCGCGCCTGCAACACTGAACACTATGGGGAAGATCGCGTACGGTATACTTGATGAACTACTAACACTAACAGCCACCACGATGATGGGGTCTAGTAAGAAGGTGATAATAGTGCCAGCAATGAACATCCGCTTAATGAGCTCTCCCCAATACAAGAACGCTGCTGGAAAACTAGAGGAATATGGGGCTGTGATAATACCTCCGTTAATAGAAGAGGATAAAGCCAAGTATCCTCCCCTAGATGACTTATCCCACTGCATAGACGCCATAGTTAACAGGGGAGTAGACTTAAAGAACCGGAGGATACTAGTTACCGCGGGACCGACAAGGGAATACCTAGACCCGGTGAGGATAATAACCAATCCAAGCAGCGGATTGATGGGTGTCCTAATAGCCAGGGAACTGGCTTGCAGAGGAGCCAGGGTAGACCTGGTACACGGCCCGATGACTGTGAAACCCCCATACCTTGTTAAAAGCATCCATGTCGAGACAACGAGTGATATGGCTGATAAAATACGGGAGCTAACAAATGAGACAATATATGATGCAGCAGTATTCGCGGCTGCCCCAGCAGACTATAAACCGGCTTCTTCATCACCGGAGAAGATATCGACCAGGGATAAACCATACCTTGAGGTAAGACTGGAGCAAACCCCGAAAACCATTAAATCCATTGCCAATAGGCCAAGGATAGTCGTAGCATTCGCTGCTGAAACATGTGGTGGCGAGAAGCTTGTTGAGAAAACCCTTCTGAAGGCAAGTGATTATGGAGCTGACCTCGTCATAGGTAACAACGTGTTATCGAGTGAAGCCGGTTTCGGGAAGGAGATGCTCGAGATCGTTGCAGTGGCTGAAGGAGGCATCATGGATAGAGGCACCAGGTTTAAACCCGAGGTCGCCAGGATAATAGGAGACTTTATATCGAGGAGACTTCAAGCCTGTTGCGGGTTCTAAATACTTTCTGAATTCCTTGTAGATGTTTTGGATGTGTTTTATTCTCTTAGCATCTTCACTCGTTTTCCTTGATGACTATTACTTTTATTTCCCCCCGTGTGGTTTCTTCAGCTTCCCCCGGTATTCTCTGAGTGGGTATACTAGATTGTCTTAGAAGGCCTCAACGGGCTTATGGAAAACGTAAACAGCAAAAACAATAGCGTTAGGTGGAAGCTGGCAAGACTCGCATATAGGGGGCTAGTCTACTCTATCGCTAGCAAAGCAGTCGAATACAACGCGCCAATAGTATTCGTAGACCCCAGGAACACCTCGTCGACATGCTCGATGTGTGGGAGCAGGCTAGGGTATGTTAGCAGAGTAGCCATATGTACAAAATGTGGCTTGAAAATGGATAGAGACTCTGTGGGGGGCGATAAACATCTGGCTGAAGGCTGTACAAGTGTATGCGGGGTGCCGGGGTCACCCCTGAGTGCCCCTACTGTGAAGGATGAGGCCGGAGAGAGCGGGGGAATAAGAAATAATGGGGTGAAGCAGGTAGCCAGAAATATCTACAGGCAATCACAGGTATTCACCAGACCCGAACCCTAGTGATCTCATTGAAGACCTCTAGGGGGGAACCAAATACCTCGAACACCCTGTCCTCATACATTCTTCTAACTATATTAAGGAACTCGAGGAGATATGTTTTCAACCCATTCAACGGCATATCCAGTGGAGCTGGCTCATAGAAATCGACTCCTTTCAACACCCCTGTAGCGAAATACCATAGAGTCTTACTAATCTTCCTCCCTTTAACGGGTTCCAGTGACACACCGCTACTCGAGAAACTCGTGTGTAGTATGTAGATTGATGATATCCTTACGCCTTTCTCAAATAATTTCTCACGGTCGCTATTGTTGATATCTATTATCTCGTAACCATGCCTCGTCTTCCCTTGGGGTGTTATTCTCACCTCATACAAGTCTTTGACCCTGGGATCGTAGACAAGCACTGAGGAACCGGATTTTACGTAGAGTCCATTATCCGAGGCCTCTACCACCGTGTTCTCCGTTGAAAGCAGATTGAAGCCTCTTGAATACGCTATACTTGCAATAGTGCTTTTACCTGTATGAGGATATCCTAGTAACAGTATGGCTTTATCGGTGCCAGGTATATGTATAGTGATAGAATCAGTTAAAACAACCCGTTTCTCCAGCAAGAGCCTCCTGGATAACGCTTGAAGCAGGAAGAAGACCGGTGACTCGTTAACATATGGCTCTACCGGTCCACCCTCCACAATGTATCTATCCGGGAGGCCGGATGAATTATAATATTCAGCAGCAACCACGTTAAAACCCTGCCCCCTTATCCATGACACCTCTATACCTCTACTATTGCAGTGCTCGCAGAGACGGGGATCGGGTAGGTACCGGCGTGAAAACGAGTTTGTGAATGACTCCACGATGGCTACTAAATCCTCGCCATAGAACCCTATGCACACACCCCCTATCTTAAGGCATTGCTTCAAGATATCCACCACTAGATTCTATCTGGGCCTGCTATATTTATTGTTATATGAACCGCTCCATATACCAGGTATTTTCTTCACAGATATCATTGCTTGGATGCATTATCAATATGGCCGTAGAATTAGTTGGGAAGAGGATAGCTCTCTGAGTCTCCCCAGTATGGTCTCCAATGCCTCTTGGAGTACCCTATTATTATCATAGTTCCTAACTATCTCCTCCAGCTTATCCCTGCTCATTGATTTCAGTTGTATAGCCTCCTTAATCATTAATGGTACTGCCCTAACAATATTGTCAACTATTGTGACAGATGCCATACGGGCTGTCCTGGAAAGAGGGTTCAGGTCCACCGCTATAACTGTTTTACCCATCTTCCTCAATGCCTCGGTTCTATCCCCGTCCTCCAAGGGGACGAATACCACGTCGGCGATCAATATGCCTCTAGGGCTGACGCGTCTTCTCTCGCTAAATAGCTCCGGTATGGTGGCTGATGCATCGTCCCCGACCCCCAATACCTCACGTGCCCCGTGCTCCATGAGGTGTTTGGCGATGGCTTCCTCTCTTTCACGGGTTCTGTAGAAGAGGTTTACCTCGAGCTTTGCCCCAGTAACCTCGGCTAACTCCACTATTTCACGTGGAACCAGGGCCGCTGTATTGCCGTTGACTGATATCACGGGGTGCTTGGCCAGGAGTAAGTGTGCAACGGCTGCTCTAATCGCTTTTAAAGCGAATCCATGTGTTTTCTCACCGAGTAAGTAATCGAAGCACTCACCTCTTCCATGAGCTATCAACCCTTCTAACGCGACAATATTCCTCCTATATCCTTCGACTAGTTTCTCCCTTATGAGTAGACTTTCCCTACGTGGATGGTTAGCCGGGATGCTCAACCATTACACCTCTATCAGATATCGTTGTCTCAAATGCCTTTATCCCGTTGCTACTTAATAACTCGTGTATCTCGCTGGCATACTCTTTTTCAACCCAGATGATTAGGGCGGATTTCTTAAGATAATACGATATAATACCCTTCCTACCACTCAGTATTTTATCGACTACACTGTAATCGAATACCTTCCTTGTGAATAACTGGGAGTAGTTAAAGAAGTCGAGTAAGTCCTCGCTTTCCACGAGTTTCTTATAGTATGAAAACGCTACCTCGTATAGCTCGCTGGTTATCCGGGAGAGCATCACCTGTGTGGATTCACCACTTGAGAGTTCGCCAACAATGAGTACTGGTTTCTCGAAAACCACGACTCGATGGGCTATGCCCACCCCTGGAGCCCCTGGCTTCAAGCGTATAGCGAACCCCCCTGTATACTCGGATAACACATCGCCGAGGCCTGTTAAGTATTTTACTTCAAGGACGTGTGCTAATTGAAGAGCCTTCATTGATGAATATTTTAATGCGTGATACGATGCCAGGGCATGTGCTATGAGTAACCCAGCCGATATCCCGAAGCCCCTGCCCAGTGAGACGGGTGAATATGCATTTACTGAGATACTAGTACCAGTGTTATTGCATATCTCCATTGACTGTTCCCCTAAAACCCTAGCATTATTTATGTAGATGCCGCACTCTCTATCATCAACTATATCGGCCTCTATATACATGGCTAGGTTTAATCCAGCACCATAGCTACCTGTCTCAAGATAACTTGACGAGATAGAGGGGATCCATAAGCCTGAGACATGGAGGGGTATCTTGATCTTCAAAAAACACACCCGGACTCCTATGAGAGGAATTCCGTGATTACTCTAGGCAGGAGCATCCACCCATGCTGGATGAGCCCTAAGCTTCCTTTACTACACTCCCTCTCTGTAAACTTCTCCACGTTATCGGGCTTAATACCGGGCATGTAGAATGCAACTGGTACAGGGTCATCTGTATGTGATTTAACGCTTGGTGGTGTAGCGTGATCAGCTGTAACAATTAATGCATATCTATCCCTTATCTCATTGATGAGTGGTTGTATAAAATACTTATCTATCTCCTCAATCCTCTTCTTCTTTAACTCCAAGTCGCCATCATGCCCAGGCTCATCAGGTCCCTTCAAGTGCACGTAGACTATATCGTTTTCTCTAAGAGCATCTAGAGCAGCTTTCAGCCTTACCCTGTAGTCTCTAGCCGGGTCCCCCGTCGGAGGCTCCATGATTATGGTTTCAGCACCGAAAGCCCTACCTATACCGATCTCCACAGGCATCTCGGCTAACACTGCAAACCTACACCCGTATTTCTCGGGCAGCTTAACCGCCCTCGGCACTCTGCTACCAGCATCCCTCATGAGTATAGCGTTGCCCGGTAGACGCCCTTTGCTAATCCTCTCGATGTTGACCGGGTGCTTCGAGAGTATTTCAACAGCCTTCTTAAAGAACACGTTGGCTAACTCAGCCGTTACCCTTGCCTCCGGGGTATCCTCAAGGGGCTTTATCTCTGGCACCCGCTTCGATGGGGAGGGCACGGCCACGCTAACCATACCGTGTCTCCTGTAAGCCGGGTCATTATTATCCACCATTGGTGAGAGCCTGTGACTCCTGCTACCTATGACAACTACTGCCCTATGCCCTATAGTGGCCACTACTCTAGCATATCCATCGTATATTCCCAGCTCTAATCCATCAACTGCTTTAGCCAGTTCACGTGCCTCACTGGTTGTGAGGCCCCTGCCAACTCTTCTATCAATGATCGTGTAGGTGGATGGATCTATAGTTGCAAAGTTAGCCCTGAACGCGACTTCGTGTTCCTCATTAATGCTTAAACCAGCCCCGAGAGCCTCTAGAGGACCCCTACCAGTGTAAACCTCATGGGGATCGTATCCAAGTATAGAGATGACTGCCTCATCGCTCTCAGGTGCGATGCCCTTGCCAACCGTGTACATTAATCCACACTTACTATTCCTGGCTATCCAGTCCAAGCCTGGTTTCACACTGTTCTCTAATGTAGTAGTTGGATCACTTAATCTATCGCTCATGCCGTCGAGCACTAAGTAGAGTAGCTTATATTTCACGGAGATCACCCAGTGAATACTTACAATTACTCTAAATTAATAGCTTACTTAATTAAATACTGTTGGTTCAATTAGATATAGTGGTGGCCGGGTTGAACCATTCCAGCAACTACGCGCTTCAAGTAGTAAACTTGACAAAGATATATGGCAGGGGAAGCATAGGAGTCAAAGAGCTCAGCTTCACTGTGAAACCAGGGGAGATATATGGGTTAATAGGCCCTAATGGAAGCGGGAAGACAACTACTCTACGCATAATAGCAACGCTTCTCAAGCCTACTTCAGGAGAGGCACTAGTCTACGGTGTCAACGTTGTAGAGAACCCGTTGAAGGTGAGACAACTAATCAACTACCTTCCTGAAGAAGCAGGAGCGTACAGGGATTTAACGGGATTAGACTTCATTAAATTCATGCTCTCCCTGAGGTATAATGGTAGAGAGTTTGAGAAAGCGATTGAGGAAGCCGTGGAAATAAGTGATCTAGGGGGTAATCTAAAGAAGCCTGTGAGAACATATAGCAAGGGCATGAAGAGGATACTGGCCCTAAGCGTGGTTCTCGCCTCAAAGCCTAAGCTAATGATCCTTGATGAACCAACATCCGGCCTAGACGTGGAGAAAAGTATATACATCAGGGAATTGATCAGGAAGTATAATAGGGAGTTCAACGTAACAGTACTCTTAAGTAGCCACAACATGCTCGAAGTCGAGAGGCTATGCGATAGAGTAGGCATGCTCTACAAGGGTAAACTAATAGCGGAGGGAACTATAGAGGAGTTGAAGAGTAAGACTGGTGGGAGGGATCTAGAGGAGGTATTCATTAAGCTGAAAACAGGGGAGGATGATCATAGATGACCTTGAAGCCGCTGGTTATAAGGGAGATTAAGAACTTCCTAAAGAATCCGGCTTTCATAGCATCGATAATTATACTAGTGGTGTTCTACGTGTCGCTGGGAAGCATTATGAGAAGCGGCATAGAGTCAGCTGTGAAAGAGTCGTTGAGCATATCTATAGGGATAGTCAAGGAGGAGGACACCGAGCTAGTGAGCCGCCTCATATCAATGCTTTCACAATATACTAATGGTTCTATAGGTATCTACCAGAGCCTCGAAGAAGCCGTTGATAAAACTGGGGTAGCAATAGTTATACCAAGAGGGTTTACTGAGAACGCTACACAGTCAGGAAGCATTATATTGCTTAAGGGAGGGGTCAAAATAGATAATCTCTCACCGATCACAGGACAGGCAAGGATATCCATGCTACAGGGAATCGCGTCAATAATATCCAACATGCTTCCAGCGGCTACAGGCGTATTATATAATATATCCATACCGCCTAGTAGGCCGGTCATGGTTGAAAGCTATGTAAGGGTATATGATAAAACCCTCACAGCCAACGAGTTCAATAGTTTTATGACCATGTTCTCCATTATACCCGTGGTGATCGGTATAATAGTAGGTATAAATGCTACTTACGCCGCCCAGGCAACAGCTATAGAGAAAGTTGAGAAAGCCTTTGAAATGCTGCTTGCTCAACCTATTCCACGTAGAAGTGTCGTGATAGCGAAGATCATCGGCTCCGTCACTACATCAGTGATCATGGGGGCAGCTTACATGATCGCATTACTCCTGATGCTGGTCTCAGCTATACCTGCTGGCACAGCCCTAGGTAATCAATCATCAATAAACCTAGTTGAATCAGTGATCAGTATAGGGGGAACGGGAAATATCCTGGTATCAATACTTGTAATAATCCTAGGTCTGATATATTCAGGTGCCATTGGCGTAATAATAGGCGCAGTCGTCGCTGATGAAAGGATCGCCGGTGCCCTCTCCACACCCATAATACTGTTATTCATGGGTGTAGGATTCGCAACAATCTATATGGGTATGCCGTTAAACATGGCGACATCTATCCTATCCGGTTTAACGATTATATCTATACCACTTGTATTAATTAATGCATCACTCTCAGGACAATATATCTATGCGTGGATATCTATTTCGATAGCCATAACCGTGTCAATATTGTTAATGGTAATTGCTATACTTGTATTCAACAGAGATATAGTCATACTGGGTCTGAGGATCTCGCTGAGGAAAAGAGAATAAGTGGTTTACCTGTGTCTATTATTTTGCTTTAGCTTCTCTGTGCACGGGCTTCCCTCTCAGCACCCGTTCACCGCTCGCGGGGTCGTCGAGGGCTTCATGATGGGTACCGCTTGGTCGTCATTGCGGTGGGAAAGCACATCCAAGCATCCATAATAGCTGGAGCACTTGAAAGTTTATCAATAAGCAGGCAGTCCTACTGTTTTTTAGAGTAGAAGTAGTGTTTTTCCTCTGGGAAAACCCCGTTCTTCACTTCCCTAACATATTCCTTGACAGCGTTAACTATGATGCTTCTTAAGTCGGCATAGGCTTTAGCGAATGGAGGTGGATTCTCTGTTAATCCCAGTAGGTCATGAATAACCAATACCTGTCCATCACAGAAAGGCCCGCTTCCAATGCAGATAGTGGGTACGCTGACCTCTCTTGTTACCTCGTCGGCTACATCAGCAGCCGTATACTCTATCACCATTGAAAACACTCCGGCTCTCTCTAGTTCCCTCGCATCCTCTAGTATCTTCTCCCGCTCCCTCTCGCTCACACCACGTTTCCTATAACCACCTATAAGGAATGATCTCTGAGGGGTCAGCCCGATGTGCCCCATGACAGGTATGCCGGCTCTCACAAGGACTTTCACCACATCGCTTAACTCGGATCCACCCTCCAGCTTAACGGCGTCAGCGCCCGCCTTCATGAGGAGGCCTGCATGCCTCACTGCATCCTCGATACTGGTTTCATAGCTGAGGAATGGCATGTCCCCTACCACAAGGGCGCGGGGCCTTGCCCTTGCGACGCTGGATACGTGTAGTAGCATCATATCCATTGTTACAGGTATCGTTGTATCTAATCCATGGACAACCATTCCAACGCTGTCACCGACGAGGATTATATCTATGCCTGCTTGATCAACCAGTTTAGCAGTTGTATAATCGTAGGCTGTAACCATTGCTATCTTCTCTTTCCCCTTCATCTTAACTATGTCTCTAACCGTTACCCTTGTATTCAAGGCTGACACCGGGTTTCACTATCAGGTTCTGATCTATTTAAATTAAGCCAGTGGATATAATTCATGGCTATTGGACACTATTCTTAGACTTATTGCTTTCCTCGATGAGGTGTATCATTAGGGTTATGATTTTATTAATAGAGGGGCCTCCCCCGAGTTCTTTAGCGATAAAGCCATTGATGAAGTCTATTTCTGTAGGAGACTTATTCAACACGTCTTGAGCCATACTGGAGTAATTGTCCCTTGTACTCCTCACATTGTTTACCACGTATTCGAGCAATCTGTTAAGCTCGAATCTGAAGCCATGTTTACCAGCCACCTCGATGAATTCAGTAAGGATCAATGAGGCCAGCTCCAGCCCTGGCCTGGATAACACTATACTGTTTCTAGACCTGGAGATAGCTGTCAACGGGTTGACCACGGCATTCAAAGCCAGCTTCAACCACCTGTAGTAGTCTATATTCGATACAACCCTGAACTCGAGGCCCCCCAGCTTAAACACCCTGTTCAACTCTGTTAATTCCATGCATAAGCCATGCCTACACCCTGCTATGACCGTCTGGCCCCCATGATACACTGTGTAAACAGGTGAGACGCGTTCGGCACCGAAGTAGACCACTCCCCCGGCTACTCGTACACCAAATCTTTCCTCAGCAAGCTCTAAACTACCTATTCCATTCTGAAGCATCACGATTACTCCGCCGACATCCATGATTTTCTCCATTAGCCTAAACGTCTCCGGTACACTGTATGCTTTAACCGTGTTCAAGATAAACCTGCATTTATCAATGGGGCTACTATAGTGTCTAGGTATTATCGGCACGATGTAATCCCGGTTCTCAACTTTATCGTAAACCCTCACCCATTTCTCCCTTAGAACTGCTCTAACTGTTTCCTCATGACCAAAGTACACGGGTATATCTGTCACACCAGCCCTGTAGAGGAAATAAGCTAGCGTGGATCCTACAGCTCCACCCCCTATAATACAGATATCGTGGCTCATGGACACGCCTCCACCAGGTTAACCAGGATTCTTTCAAGCTCCTCATAACTGCTTGTAAACACGTACACCACGGGCTCGAGACCCCTGCCCCCTAGATCCACTATGATATCGGGCTTTAACCTGGATACCTCCCCGATTCTTCTCCAGAACTCCTCCTGGTTCTCATGGGGACCTGTTATCACTGTTCTCAATCCAAGCCTGTTGAAGCTGCTGAGGTATGCCTCTTCATACCTGGTATTAAACCCGTATTTCTTCACCGGGTTATGCAACATCACTAGTAATAATATCCTTGATAAATGCCGGCTCCCACCATACATTGGTTCACCTGTAGCGGTTACTCCGCCGAGTGTTTTAACTATTCTACCGGTTAACCCTATTACATCCATGATTGATGAAGGAGCCTTCGATGTGTAGACTAGGTTTGAGCCCACTTCTGGTATGAGTTTATGGAGCCCTTTAATACTAAGTAACCTTGATAAAACCGTTTTATAGTACTCTATATCCGGGTCAACAAATACCCCGCCTTGACATATATTTGAGAAGTCTTGCTGAGAGCATAGGGCTTTAAGGGCGAGCGTGTTGACTACCTGGTAGCTTGTGAACACGAATTTCTCCAGGGATTGCGCGAAGGCAATGCTGCATAGTATCTCTACATAGTATTCTACAATCCCTCTCTCTATACCCAGCATCTCGAGCTCCCTGAGATATTCTTCAACAGGCCTCTTCAGGAGCTTATTTATCATGGGTTGGGATACATTGAGTAGCCTCGATATCTTGTGCTGGCTTAATCCCTGATCACTTAGTTTATGGGCTAATAAGCCTCTTAAAGAAACGAGTATTTTCCCACATATAATTTCATGTATGATCATTTCTCCATGATACCTCTATACTTCGTGCAACCGTGTTAACCGGGGATGATACATATGCTTTCTCCAGCTTCCCGGCCACCAGTTCAGCCAACTCCAGTATCTCATTGAGTAGCTTGATCTCGTTTGAGAATACTTCCTCATAGTACATCATCTCCTTTATTATACCCGCTATTTTCTCGAGGTCATTAAAGGCTAGCTTACGGAACACCTCTTTATCTACCTCGTTGAACCTTTCTTTAAGAGCCAGCTTGCGGAGAATACTGAGGAGGTTCCAGGGCTCCAGGCTCCTGTATTTTATCACTAGGAGTTTTATACGGGGATCATCCCCGGTCTCCGGGTTAATCGATTTCTCCAACACCTCTCTCACGGCATCAATATCGCTGAACCTCCACCATGTCTGATTCTTGGATGCATAGGATTTCTCTATTATCCCGTAGTTTTTCTCCATAACCTTCAGTAGATTAGCCGGGTTGTATGCAATGCCTGTCTCAGCTAGTTTATAGACCAGGTGCTTGTAGCTGAAATCACCTAGCCTGTGATCTATATTTGGATCCCTTGAAATATTATATGCCGTCTTTAAAACGATAAATGCCTTCTCCCCGTACTTTGATAGAAAATCTTCTATGGCATTCTTTATCTTCCCGGAAAGCAAGTATTAAACACCTTGAGAGAATAGTATAATAGGTTGGATTTAAAAGTATTCCTGGAAGGCTATTCAATTAGGGATAAATGATTACAGTTAAAGGCAGCGTTCTTTAGGAGGAGGATGAAATGTTTATAGGTTTAGTGCTTGCATTATAGCTGGATGATGGGGGTTGCAACCAAGCATTGAGAGGGATCTCTGATCACCCCGAGTGCCCAGCAGATGAAAGATGTAACCCCGAATGGATGCGGGAAACCAGTAAGCCACCCCTTCAAGACATGGGGGATCAGCTCATGAACGCCATAGAGGTAACTGATCTACACAAGATCTACGGGGATGATGTCCATGCAGTGAAAGGCGTTAGCTTCACAGTAAAACCAGGGGAGATATATGGGTTAATAGGCCCTAATGGAGCTGGTAAAACAACCATTCTAAGGATAATAGCTGGAATAGTTAAGCCTTCACGGGGCACTGTGAAAGTGTATGGACTCGACCCTTATAGGGACTTCGATAAGACTAGGGAGCTGATAAGCTATCTACCAGAAGAGGCCAGCACATATCCATTACTAACAGGCCTTGAACACCTCTACTTCTACGCTAGACTCTATGGTGGAGACGTGAAGTCCATAGTTGAGTACGGTGTCAAGATAACTGGGCTGGGCGATAGGTTAAACGAGGAAACCATTGGGTATAGCCACGGGATGAAGCGCCGTCTCCTCCTCGGCATTGTCCTCATGAGGCGGCCTAAGATAGCTATACTTGATGAACCTACGAGCGGGCTCGACGTGCATGCAAGCGTGTCTATCCGGAGGATGATAAAGCAGTATGTTGTTGAAACAGGTGCCTCAGTACTCTTAAGTAGCCATAATATGCTTGAAATAGAGTATCTGTGTGATAGGGTTGGATTAATATTCAAGGGGAAGATAGTCGCCGAGGGAGAGCCTAGAAAATTGATAGAGGAGTATAATGCAGCGAATATGGAGGAGGTTTTCACCAAGATAGTGGGGGAGGAGGAATGATGCGGAACGAGATGATTAAGGTGATACTGTGGAAGGAGTTGAAGGAGTTATCAAGGGATAAGAAGACCCTGTTAACCACGTTCCTCCTACCATTGATCTCACTACCACTTATAGGTTTACTCACATTCACCCTGATGACCCAGCAACCAGTGAATATAGCCGTGATCGATGAGGATTCCACATCGTATACGTCTCCAGTATTGAATATAACGGTGTCATCCAGCAAGCTAGTGGAAGATGTAAGAGAGTACCTTGCTAGATCCGGGTTAAACGTATACCAGTACAGTAATAGAGAGTATGCACTACGGAATTCAAGCATTGATTTAATAATAATTATACCGAAAGGGTTCTCGGAGAATGCTACAAGTATTGACAGGGTTGCATCAATAGAGATCATTAGGAGGGCTAATGTTCGTGCAGCTGAACAAGCAGAAGGTTTGGTAAGGGGGTATATAGGCTACTTATCCTCACAGCTTTCAAGAGAGAAACTCGACTCCCTTGCTAAGCTAGCAGGTTTGGAAACCTTTGATGTTAATGCGCTGAGAGACCCCGTTGTAGTTGGAACAGTAACGCTTGTATCACCTATAGGTTCAACAGTGGGGGCTGAAGAGGAATTGAAGAGTATTATAGCCCGCCTACTAGTGTTAAGCTTCTCATTCGTTGTAACCCCGGCTTCATCATACGTGATTGACGGGATAATTGGGGAGCGGGAGAGGAAGACTATTGAAATGCTACTAACCAGCCCGGCATCCATCACCGAAATATTCTCCTCGAAGCTGTTGGTGGCGTCATTTCTCGGAGTACTTGCATCTCTAGCGGATCTAGGTGGGATACTAGCGTACTTCATCCTATTGATAATGGCTCTCGGCGGCAGCATATTCATAGTAATGGATCCAGTGCTGATATTCCTACATATAGCTACAACCTTCCTAACAATACTGGTATCAATATCGATTGCAACACCCTTCATAGCTAGGACACGGGGGTTGAGGAGCGCCAGTAATATAGCTGGGATCGTGACATCGCTTGGAGTGATATTCTTCATAGTTGGCTGGATGATCGACTTCCCTAAGCTCCCAGCATCGATACTATATCCCTTAATGCTTATACCCTACACTCACAGCATTCTGGTAATACAGGGGTATATATATGGTAGGATGTTAATGGTTGTAGTAAGCCTCACCGTACTCTTACTTGCTTCACTTATTTCAATGATTATATCAATAAGATTTTTAGACAAGGAAAAACTGTTACTAGCGGAATATTGATACAGGTTTATATATTTAGGAAAAGTTAGATAATTTTTAGGCGAAATATATGGGTGAAAATATTAAACTAGTGGAATTCATAGATGAGAAAGGGGTCACGATTCATGAGCTTGCATCCAGGATGGGTATCTCGCCTAGAACTATTAAAAGATACCTCAGGGAACTCGAGGAAAAAGGCCTTGTTGAATCCAGGGATGGATTATACTTACTTACACCGGTAGGGGTAAAGTTCAAGAAAGCGCTTGAAGTAGTTAAATCAAGAAAAGAGGCCTCCCCCTACATAGTGACCGATCCATTTAGCGGCAATATAGTGCCCCTGAGCTTCAAGAACTACAGGCAGTTACTAGCTATAATAGAGAATGAACTTGTAGATAAAAAGATACTGGATGAACATGTGAGGAAATACCTTATTGAATGGGTTAAGACATCTATTGGTGACGAGTATTTGGTCTATCTACTCGAAAACAACATTGTTAAAAACGTGGATGACTTGAGAGAATATTTATCCATGATATTGAAAACCATAGAGGGTTAGAATAGGCGTTTAAAATGGGTAAGCTATTCGAGCACATCATAGGCAGCTATCTTCCCCAGGCCAGGTGGTGGCCCTGGAAGAATACCAGGGTAAATGTAGAGGTCGTGGATGAGGTAAACTACGGTAACTTATTGCTATTATTTTTTAGATCAGGAGACATATTTTTTCACCTACCCCTGGCGAAAGTCAGTGAACTGCCAGGGGGTTTGGAGTCACGTGGATTCTGCCTCGATAATGAATGTTATGTAGAGGCAGAGTATCTTTCCTCCTACATGGACCTCATAAGTATGATTCAAGGTGTCTCGATAGAGTATCACAGGTCGAATAGGCTACCCAAGATAGTTAAGGCTAAACCCCTCACGTTTGAGTCAACGAACTCGGTTACCCTTTATGAGGCGGAGAATGGCGGCAAGCTTGTTTTAAAAAGCTATAGAGTAATACCGGTGGTCAACATTGAGGCACAGATGCTGAGGAAACTTACTGAAGAGAAGTACGCTCATATCCCCGAGATTATTGCGTTCTTGAAGTATAAGGATATGACCACCGGTGTACTTTCAAGGTATGTAGAGGGGGCCGGTGATGGCGGCTATCCCTTCTACAACGCATTATTAGAGTACTTGGGTAGTAAGGTTCGTGGGTCTAGGCTCGGGCTCGCCTCGAAGCTCGGTATTATTATTTCAGGTCTTCACAAAGCCTTGAATAAGGATAGTGAAGGCTTCTTCAGCGTTGAGCCGGCTTCAAGTAGTGATATTAAACAGTGGTGCTCACGCATCGAGAAAATGTACTCAGGAAGCCTGAAGAGATTGGATGAGATAAATACAGGGGGACTGGATTACTGGCGTGGTATGCTTGAGAAGGCCCGGGACATAGTGGAGGATGCTATATCACTGCTCGAGGTCTACAATGGTTTATTGAAGGCTAGGATACATCAAGACCTGCATCTTGGGCAGATGATATATGTTAAAAACATAGCGGAGGACTTCATCATAGTTGACTTCGAGGGGGAGCCTGGTAGGAGTATCGAGGAGAGACTGTCAAAGGAGCCTGTGACAAGGGATGTGGCGTCGATGATAAGGAGCTTCCACTATCTCTCACATGCCGCGATAATGCATTACAGTGGTAGAAGCCAGGATGAGGTTTCACGTTTAATGATCGAGGATGATCCTTCTACTAAGTGGAGGCTTAACCATGTAAAGGCAATGGTTTACTCCTACTCAATGGATATCGACTCAAGTAAACTACTTGGAGTACCTAGGGATAAAATGGTCTCCGAGATAGGGAGGCTCCTTTACCCATGGATCATTGAGAGGGCTGTTTACGAGGTCTACTATGAGTCCCTCTATAGGCCCAACTGGGTCTCCATACCTATAGCCGGCTTATATGAAGCAAGCAGGATCTATAGGGGGTGGATTATTTGACCGATATAGTCTTAATGTTCGAGGTCCATCAACCATATAGGTTAAGGAGAAATCTTCACTCAATACTGCTTGAAAAAGCATTGAGCGGTAGACTTGAGTTAAAAGATCTCGAGGACATAGTCTTCGATAACGAGCTTAACAGGCTGGTTATTGAGAGAGCAGCCCATAGATGCTATGTACCTGCTACACAGATAATACTTGAGAACGTGAAGAGATACATGGATACTTCTAAGGAGTTCAAGGCCAGCTTCAGCATAAGCGGTGTATTCATAGAGCAGGCTGAGAAGTGGAGGCCTGATGTGGTTGATTTATTCAGGAAACTAGCTGAGACGGGTAGGATTGAATTCATTGAGCAGACATACTACCACAGCATGGCGGCATTCCTACCCTACTATGGGTTTGAAGAACTCAGAGAACAGATACGTGAACACAGAAGGATAATTGAGGAGACTATAGGCTTCAAGCCTGTTTCAATCGAGAACACAGAGTTCACATATAACAACGATATAGCCTGCCTCTTCGACTCCGAGGGCTATAAGGCAGTGTTAACGGAGGGCGTGGACCGGGTTCTCGGGTGGAGAAGCCCTAACTACGTATATAAGGCTTTCGGATGTAATATAAGGGTTTTAACAAGGAACTACAGGCTAAGCGATGATGTCGGCTTCAGGTTCAGTGATAGGAAATGGGATCAATATCCATTGACCGCTGACAAGTATGCTTCATGGCTGGCCTCCACACCGGGCGATGTAATATTCATCGCCGTAGACTATGAAACCTTCGGAGAGCATCACTGGCCTGAGACAGGTATACACGAGTTTCTTAGGTGGTTGCCTGGTGAAGTATTGAAATACGGGCACCTCTACTTCTCAACACCTGGTGAAGTAGTTGAGAGATACCCGGTTAGAGACGTGATAGATGTACCTCCATGGTCCTCTATAAGCTGGGCTGATGAAAGGGATTTAAGTGCTTGGCTGGGAAACGAGATACAGCGTGAAGCATATAATGCGCTTGCAGCTATCAGGCCGTTTATAAAAGCTGTGAACAAGCCTGAGATCACGAGGCTGTGGAAGCTGCTCACGATAAGCGATCATGTTTACTATATGGCTACCAAGTTTGGGTCAATTGGTGAGGTTCACTCATATTTCTCACCATACAAGAACGCCAATATAGCATACGGGTTATTCATGGAGGCCTTGGGAGTCCTTGTTGAAGCGGTGAGGCGTGAAATCGAGGCGAATAGAAAGAGTGTACTTGGTAGACTAGTATTACCGGATAACAAGGCATTCCACTTCACACTGCCAACCGGTGAGCACACTGGTTTAGTAGCTCACTCTATAAGGGAATTCATCGAGGTGATCGAGAAAGTGCCGCCCGAATCACTTCTATATCACTTCAACAAAGGGGACATCGATGCATGGCTACTTAACATATTTGGTCTTGGAGACGTTGTAGAAGAATTAAGGAGGCTACGTGAAAACATTATTTCATATAGCGAGCTTATCTCAACACTTAAGAAACTGCTCTTGGAAATAATCGAGTAGGTGGTATATATGTCAAAGGTAAACTTCATATTTGCACTTCACTTCCATCAGCCCACCGGTCAGTTAAAGAGGATAAATGAAAAGATATTTGAAAACAGCTATAAATTATTACTAGATGTCTTCAAGTCCTTTTCTGACCTGAAGTTCACGATACATATAAGTGGCCCCCTCCTACTATACTTAGCTAAAAACCACCCTGAATGGCTTGAAGAAGTCTTTAAACTAGGCGATCTAGGCTCACTTGAATTCATGGCTGGTAGTATTGGCGAGTCAATACTGCCTATAATACCGAGGGACGACAGGGAACACCAGATAAGGGAGTACATTAAGATATTTGAGGAGCTCTCGGGCTTTAAGCCGAGGGGTCTATGGATACCTGAAAGAATATGGGAGCCGCATTTACCTGAGGTTATAGGGAGGCTTGGATTAGAGTACGTGTTCATAGATGACTCAACCTTAACCAAGACAGGGTACCCCCACGACCTGGCTTATTACTCGTGGATCACTGAGGATAGTGGACAAGTAGTAAGGGTCTTCTTCATAGATGCTGGGATAAGGTATATTCTGCCCTGGGAACCACCGCAGAGGGTCCTCGAGTACCTTATCGGTAAGATAAAGGAGGGTGATCCAGCGAGGCTCATCTTATGGGGTAGTGACGCGGAGAAGTTTGGGGAGTGGATGGACTCGGGACATAGTAGAAGCTGGCTCTACGCATTCCTAGACTTGATGAGGAGAACCCGTAGCAGGGTATCTATGATCCATCCAAGCGAATATCTTAGTGAATACGGGGTTAAAGGATTACTATACCTCGATACTGGGAGCTATGATAAAATGCTTGAGTGGAGCAGAGGTTTCTTCAGAAACTTCCTGGTGAAGTACAAGGAAGCAGACAACATGCATAAGAAGATGTTATGGGTTAAAAAGAAGCTGGAGAAAGCTGGTGATTTACCTAGAGAGCTAAGAGTAGAGTATCTCCTTGCACAGTGTAATGATGCATACTGGCATGGATTATTTGGAGGCGTGTATCTGGCGCACTTGAGGCAGGCAATATATGAGAAACTCCTCAAGGTTGAGAGGTGGGCTGAGGAGAAAAGTAATTACTTCAGCGGCGAGGACTTCAGAAAGATGATGGTAGATTTCGACTATGATGGCTTATCAGAACTATTACTTGAGACACCGATGCAAAACCTATATATAAAGCCAAGTGATGGCGGGACACTCTTCGAGTACGATGTGAAAATCAAGGGGTTCGAGCATAATCTACAGGACACTATGACAAGATACGGTGAGCCGTACCTAAATAAACCTGGATTCAATCCAGACTGGTATAGAAGGGTGAGCTGGAGGCTACATCTATGGAGCCCGGATACAGGTCTCTACGACTGGATAAACAATACGCCGTTTAAAGACATGAGCGATCTAGCGTTAAAGAACTACCATGTAGCCTCAGGAGAGGAAGGAGAGGTTGTTCTAAGAGCCCTAGGCGGGTTCTACCAGTATGGCAGTCCACCAGTAATGGTTGTAGCGGAAAAAATGGTGCGTTTAACAAGCAATGGTCATACCACGTTGTTCAGGGTTAGAAACATCGGTGATAGAGAGTTCACGGCTAAATTAGGCATAGAGTACCATGTTGCATGGAAGATAGATAGAGAGAACGAGGCGAAACCATACTACACCATAAACGGCGTAAGCAGAGATGTAAGTGAGGGAGGGGTATTCAACACCGAGAGGATAACTATAAAATCCCCGGTCTACCCAGGCATAAGGTTAGAGAGCAATACTCATCACGAGGTATGGGTTGCCCAGCTCTCATCATACTCTAGAACCGAGAAAGGATTTATGGAGATACCACAGGGTCTGGCAATAATGTTCGTGGAACAGCTCTCATTGAAACCTGGTGAGGAATATGAGACAAGTATATCCTGGATCCTGGAAATATAGTGGAGGGTGCTTTCAGCTTGAAAGCATGGATGTTCACGTTTGAATCAATATATACTAGGAAGGTGGGAGGACTAGCCGAAGTACCACCAAGGCTCGCTAATGCACTAGTAGAGAAAGGTATCGACGTCGAAATATATACGCCGAGCCATGGCCTTAAAACCAATAAGGGATTTAAAAGGGAGGTTTTTAAAACCAGTATCAACGGCGTTGAGTACTCTATACTAGAGTATAATGCACCAGTGAAACACTATATAGTCTCCGGCGGTATACTAGAGGATCCCCTGGTTTACTCTTCAAACCTTGTCTCGAAGAGCCTTGTTTTCGCAAGGGTGATCAGGGAGTACTTTAATCAAATAGTTGGAGAAGGAGAGATACCCGACATAGTCCATGGGCACGATTGGCACAGCTATCCAGCGCTTCTCGCCATCAACCTTGAATCAACTAGGAGGGGTACACCTATAGGTATAGTATACCATGTGCATCTGCTTTCACATGGATTCATGGATCTCCAAGAGATCACCAGGGGGTTGAACATATGGAGTAAGGACCATGTCCGCGGCAAGCTAGGGATTAAGTCGTTCGAGGAATATTATTATGCATCAGGCGGCTGGATCGAGAAGCTAGCCGCGTTGACAAGCGATAGGGTTATAGTAGTTAGTAAAGGATATACTAGAGACGTTGTGAGATATGTAGGTCTGGATAATGCTGATAGAGTAGACTATGTGTTTAATGCATCAACATGGACCTGGAGCACGGTCCTGGATACAGTGTCGAAGTATATTGGTGACAGGGATCCCTTCAGCTATGAAGCACGTAGGTTAGTCAGGGATAAGATGCTTAGGGAAGAATTAAGGCTCATCAACGTTGAAAACCCTGATCCCTATTTAAGAGATGTCATTAACAGGCTCATCGATAAATACGGGGTCTCAATTAGTTCGCCATTCAAACAAGATGGACCATTAATATTGCTCACAGGTAGATCCACGAGACAAAAAGGCATAGACCTACTGCTTAAATCGATGGATAAGCTCTTAGTAGAAGTACCACGGACTAGAGTCGTCTTAGCGGTGATCCCTGTAAGCGGTACAGAGGAGTTGTTAAGGGAGATCATAGAGTACCAATTATTGTTCCCGGATAACCTGAGGATTCTACCAGGATATATTGACCACGAACACTATTTAATGCTGTATTATGCCGCTTCAGTCTTTCTAGCAGCAAGCAGGTATGAGCCATTCGGACTAGTGGTATTAGAGGCTTTGTCCTCAGGTACACCTGTTGTTGCATCTAATACAGGCGGGTTCAGAGACCTCATCAAGGATGTGAGGATGTATAGCCTAGATGGAACGGGTGCACTGTTCCCCCCACTTGATGTAGATGGAATGATCGATGCCGTGAAGACTGTTCTCGAAATAGTTGAAGACAGGGAGAGATCAGCTGTGTTCAGGAGGAGATGCGTGGAACATTCCAAACAGTTCTCATGGAGTAGTTCGGCCGATAAGCTAATCAAGATATATACGAGTATTAAGAGTCAGGCTGGAGGCAGAGACGCATTGTAGCAGTGGGATCGATATGTCGCTTATACCTCCCAGGAAAATACGTGATATAGAGGCGTATTTAATCCTTAATAAACCGATTCTAAAACCCGGTGAAGAAGCGAAAATACATGTCCTCGTATCAGGTAGCGGAGAAAGAAAAATGCATGTCATGGTGTATGATGATGAGAAAGCCATCTTCGACGGGGACATCACTGTAGGGGGCTCCTTAATAGCCGGCATAATACCTTACGACACGCCGAGCAGTCCAGGCATATACAAGGTCTACCTGAAGATAGGGGATATCGTAGTGGATGAATTAACATACATGGTATATGATGCCGAGGAGAAATCTAAGCCGAAAAACCTGGCACTTGTATGGCATCACCACCAAGCCCCGAATTACCTACCCGATGGCGCGATTCATGGACCATGGGCATTTATCTATACATATGGTAGTTCCCTTAAGCCATATGGTGATGCACCCTACAGGTATCATGCACAAATGCTTCAGAAGCATCGTGACTACCATGCAACCTATAATCTGAGTCCGAGCTTGATTAAGCAGTGGGACACCGCTGTTAAGCATGGCGTAGTCTTCGCAACCGGGGAAAAGATTGAGCCTGGTAGCGAGAAAGCTGAGTTGATAGAGGAAACCATGAATATGTATAAGGATGCATATAAACGGGGCCAGATAGATGTGCTAACTAGTATCTATGCCCATACAATAGGTGGTTTCCTAGTAGATGTACTCGGGCTAAGCGATATAGTACGGGACGAAGTAAAGTATGGGGTATCTGTTACAAGGGAGGTATTAGGGATAACACCGCTTGGAGCATGGACTCCTGAGATGGCTTTCTCGATGAAGATGATAGATGTTTACTATGATAACGGGATAGAGTATACTATTCTAGATGATAAATGTCATTTCGAGATGGCTGAAGGAGAGAAAACCACTAGCTACGAACCATATGTTGCTTTAAATAAAGAGAGCGGGAAACACATAGTAGTGTACTTTAGGGACCATGAGTTAAGCGATGTATTAAGCTTTAAAAACAATTTCACGAGCGAGGCCCACGCTTGGAGAAACGCGTATGAGGTATCACTTCTCATAGCCAGGAAGATCATGGGGATACCAGGTAGGATGCTAACCCTTGCACTAGATGGTGAGAATTGGATGGTTTTCGCAAGTAATCCACCTTTAACAGCATTGTACTTTGATAAACTATTATTGTTCCTGGAATCCCTGAGCGATGAAGGTGTGTTAAGGTTGGCTAATCTGAGGGAGGTATATGAGGAGTTACCTGCAACACGTATACTTATGAAGATCCCTACTAACACATGGCTTTGCACGTTCAGGAAGTGGAGAGGGGAAAAAGAAGAACATGAGGAATACTGGCTTAAAGTAGTTGACGCCTATATGAAGATAAGGGCGTATGAATCGCTGGTTAAGGGAAGAGATCCTTATAGTGAGAAGGCTAGATGGGCGTTATGGCATGCCCTTGATAGCGATTACTGGTGGGCAGAGTTCTGGTCACCTAAAATCATAAAGACATGGTTAAACGAGTCACTGAGGTATATAGATGAGAGATTAAAGGGCATCCAGATAAAGGATATTAAAATACCTGGAAAACCGATGTCAAACACGCCTCTCACACTTATCGTGGAGGTCATGAATACCCTGGAAACCCCTGTTAAAGCCATTGTTAAAGTATCCTGTCCAAGCAGGAACTGTGTTAGTTGGAAGGAATTTGAGACCCCGGGTAGGACATCTACAAGCATACCAGTAGAGATCACTGTGGGCGAAGTGGGGTTAATACCGTTCTCAGTGGTGATTCAATCCGATTCATACATTATCTCTAGCTTCATCAAGGAGATCGAGATATATCCATCCATACCATCGAATCCACGATAGTATGGATAGAAATAAATACCACCCATATATTAGTTATGTTTTGTATTAACTGAGTGGTGGAGATCTCCGGTATGAGGAAAGCCGTTGTAACGCACTGGGATATAGACGGGCTTGCATCAAACACTATTATTTCACGTTACACGCGTCCCGATAAGAAGGTACTTTCCTCCGTTACATCTACATTTAAGTATTTAATGAGTTTATTTGAGGAAGGCTATAGCGAAATAGTGGTCGCCGATTTAAACCCCCAGTTAACTGATCTAAATAATTATGTGAATTTATTTAACGCGATGCGTAAAAGGGGATGTATAGTTAAATGGCTAGATCACCATCTATGGCCCGAAGGGGTTGAAAAAACTTTTATTGAATTCAGTGATGTTGTCTCATATATTAATGATCCATTCACTGTTACAGCAGATATCTCAGCAAACTTCGTGAACGCTGCCAGGGATAGATTTGTCACGATGCTTATAGAGCTAGCCTTCGACGACGACTGGTTCCAAGGCAAATACGAGTTGACTACTATATATAGACGTATCCTAAGATTCTACAAGTGGGAGACAAGGTATAGAGTTCTAGAGTCACTACTAGCCGGTGACATAGCTCCTAGATGGATGCTAGAACTATACAGACTTGAAGTCAAAAACATTTACGAAAACCTGATTAGAGAAGCGCTTGGCAGGGCAGAGCTAGTAGAAAGGAAAGGAGTCAAAATACTGGTCTTCCCCGACGTAGATCCCAGGGTCCATCCAGGTGAGTTGATAAGCGTAGCCGAGAAGAACGGGTTCACCTCACATGTGTATATAGTTAGATATCCTAGAGGAGTTAACCTACGCAGCGACTATGTCGACGTATCAAAAATAGCGTTGAAATATGGTGGGGGAGGACATAGGAAGATATCCGGGATACCCGGTAGAGTAGATATTGAGACCCTGATCAACGAAATAGTTAGGGCCATCGAGGTCGAGGCTAAAGTTCATGGTAACTACATTACTTAAAATCTAAGGAGCTAAGTAGAGAGGAGTCTATCCCAGAACCCCTTATCCTTAGCCTCACCTATTACCACGGCCACTAGTTCACCGTTCTTATCTAGCACGATGATATGAGGTACTCCTAAAGCGTATTGGGGTGGTGCTCCCTTTGAGATCTCTAGGTTTGTAAGCTGGGAGAAGAGGGAGCCAGCCTTTTCATCCATGTCGACCCATAAGTATAATACTTTACCAGACATCTCAGACTCGAAGAATTCTTGTTGTGCATGGCAGTGGGGACAGGTGGTCAGGCCAAACATTATTATCCTAGTGGATTCATTGAGTTGCGCTATCTGTGTTAGGTTATTGTATATGTTTTTCCACTCACTACTGGTAATATCTATATTCATGTATTTACTGGTGCCAAGATAGAAAGCTATATTACCACTGCTTCCACCCGGCTGGTTCCATGCTAGTAGTATTGCTATTGCAGTAATGAAAACTACTACCGGTATGAGTAAGAATATCACATTGCTCTTATTAGTCCCACCCTTATTTTTACTAGCGCTTTTACCAGGCATTTTACGGTACCCCATTATTATTCTTATTCTTGAACCATTATCTCTAATCCTGTTTTTAACGGTATAGATAGACATATACCGCTATTGCAACCGCTATCAGACCCCCGAGTATTCTCAAGGAGGCTTGGTGCCTGATTAGTTTCTCATGTATCCTGGTTTTCGTTATTCCTATATAAATCAATGTGATGAGAACCAGCGGTGAAACGAATATCGCTGTATAGAGGAACGTGTAGAAAGCCCATATGGGGAAAGGTGTGCCACTTGTCAGCATATTATAGATAATATACATCCCTGCACTACAGGGGAGCAGCGTGAAGGACGCAATAAACCCTGTTAAAGCAATATAAATTAATCCCCCTGTCTCCAGGAGTTTTTGTAAACCTATTCTCCTTGACAGATTACACTCAACCATATCCTCTCTGCAGATTCCATCCTCTCTGTTATTCCTCTCCTTGATTAAATTATGGAAGCCATAGATGATCATTGAGACCCCATAGATTATCATTATGGTAAATATGTAAATAGGTGAAACCAAGGTCCGGCTGAACACGCTTTTCAATAGAAACCCGAATACCCAGTACCCGGTGAAAACAGTTAATATAAATACTGCTGATACCTCAACGAGTTTCCTCATTCTGCCTGCAGTATATGATATGAGGATACCAGTGTATAATATGAAGAAGCACGGGTCCACCGAGTCTATCAGGGCCATAGTGGCTAACGTGGTGATAAAAGATATAGGATCCAAAATACCCACCGAGACGCCTACGCCTTAAAAACTAATTCATCAAGGAAACGGAGCCTCTTGGGTATTGGGGGGTGTGTTGAGAGGAATTCCTGCATGCTATTCACTTCTTTATTCTTGAGCTCCTGTATTACTTCATCTATACTTGCATCATCTATCTTAGGACTTCTATAGAATGAACCATAGTGGTATAATGGGTTAGCCACCGCCTCTGTGAAGGCGTATATGAACATTGTTCTCAACTTACTTGTTGAAACCATTTCTCGGGCTCTCCCGCTGCCCTCATAGTATATGTGTAGTTTTGCAAGCGCCCTCTGCATGTTCGATGGGGACGAAGCATAAGCTCCAGTAGTGTCTGCATAGTATTCCCTGAGCCTGCTAAAGGCTAGTACGAGTATTTGAACAATGAAGCTTATTACCACTGCTAATATACCTATTATAGCTAATATGAAGCCCCCTGAACCACTATTCTTCCTCTCCGATGTAAGCCTCATTGACGAGTAAATTATGCCTGCCCTTATCAGGGAGACACCTAGATAATATATGATGCTGGGCAGTAGCCCCATGAATAACATTATAGAGTTATCCCTGTGTAAATGATGGCCCAGCTCATGCCCTATTACAGCCCTTAATTCATCCTCGTTAAGCATCTCGATAAGCTCCCTTGACACAGCCACGTATCTACCTGACAAAGCGTTACCATAGGCAAACGCGTTTGGAGGCATATTTACAATCATTGCCTTAGGTGGGTTACTTAAACCGAGCCTTAATGCTACCTCATCAACTACCTTCTGCAACCATTCATCGCGTCTAGCCCCGTAGAGAAGGTTTATCATGTAGGGCGAGAGAATATATGTGAACATATTGGCTATCACTATGAAGATCATGAGCCATACAATGAAGCCCAGCGTGAACTCTGCACCAATATAGTTAATTAATACATATGCTACAAGCGATATCCCTGCAATACTCGATCCAATAGTTAGGAGGCCTATCAGCAACATGGATGATGAGAGGGAGAATCTACTGGCGAACCTACGTGCCACCTTTGGGGCAATATAGCCAGCTGTAACCATTAATACTAGGAATCCAATAATGTATACTATTATAAGCGCTATCATCGTAAAGGGATCATAAAACCATAGCAACATTGATAATCACCAGGTAATAATATAATCAAAGATATCCTTAAAAACTTGAGAAAACTGGTTTATAAGCGTCTTATAGTGTTGTTTAAACCCTCTTAACTAGCTATACCACTACCTGTACTTTATCATCCTGAGTGCAAGGATTACCGATATAGCCACAACTGTGATGACTAGTATTCCTAGGTATTTCAGGATTAATCCCCTTGATAGCTGGTTCTCAGGAGTAGTATTGGCTATGGGTTGATTTACAGGTATCTGTATAAATGACGTAGTAGTATTCGAGGATGCTATACCTCCCTGGGAAGATGTACTAGTATTAGAGTTTCCCTCTAGAGTTAATGCGAGAACCAGGTAAAGCGAGAATGCCTGTGAAAACCCGTGGATCGCCGAAGAGTAATCTCTGTTCTCTAGCGCCTCGGAACCATACTTAATGAAGAATCGTAGCACTTGTGATGACGGTATTTTACTTGATAACATTGTTAATATGGCTTGCTGTACATACGCGATGTCATCTAGATTACTCTGATCAAACACCATGTGTAACCCATACGTGGATTCACCAATAACATATATTGTGAAACCAAGTAGTGTGACGGTGTCGTTGACTATCTGTGAATTCATTAAACCATAGTAGTCTGATGCATCGCTTAACACCTGTGTATTCCCACCCACCTCATTAACAAGGGCCTCGATATACGAGTAAATAGTTGATGCCGCCGCGTATAAATCCCTGGTATCAACTAGGTTAATTAATGATGATGGGGAGCTACTTGACGAAGCCTCGATCAAATCTAGGAGTATACTACACTGTTTAGCATAGGAGAGCGAGTAGGATAAATATGCTAATTCATTACTATTGCTTGTGGAGGACAAGGCATTCGTATAATAGTAGCCGGCCCTATAGTAGACCGCCTTAGCCAGAGAGAACCATATTAATTCGTCTAGATCTAGGTTTCTCCCTATACTATTAAGCCTGTTGCCTATCGAAATAAGAGTCGTATTCACGGTGTCAAGTATAGAGTCCATGCTTAGAGTATTCGATAGTACTTTCGAGTAAAGATTATAGTATATTACCGTGGGATATATGCTGAACCCCTGCACAAACGTGTAAACTGGGTATTTATCTTTAATGGAGTAAAGGCTTGAAAGAGTATTATTTAAATTATCGATAACCATCTGCAGGGTTCTCTTATAATAATAGTCATATACCTTGCTCGCCGAAGAATATGTATCCTGAACCATAGTGCTCAGATTATTCAGGAGGGAGTCAACGATCTCTCCCGGCATGCTTACCTGTAAGGGTTCGAGGACACTAGAGGCATTGATATCTACACCTGTGAAGTATACGAATGCATCGAATATAGAGCCGACTTCTATCACAGATACATTAATGCTTCTACCATACTCTACAAGATCAATGCTCTGGTAGGTTGTCCTCCTTATAACACCCCATGGCAACCTCGTCTCCTGTATAACTGGGTACTGATAGTATCGTTGCCCCCTAGGAATAAGAAATGTCTTAAATCCATTCGAAGCCGCTGCATCAAGTTTCTCCTTCAATCCGCCAACAGGCCCTATCGTGCCATCAGGGTTAATCATACCCGTCATCGTTACACTTGGATTAAGGGTTTTATTCATCAATAATGAGAGAAAGCCAACACACATTAATCCACCTGAACTAGGGCCGCCTATGATGGGTACATTAGACTCCGTAATCACATAGTAATCGTAGTTGCTGAATGATACCCCTGCTGCCAGTGAAGCTATATAGGCAGCTATCCTAGCAGCCCCCTGGGTATCTAGCTCAGTATATGGTAAAGCTGAGAAGAATACCCTCCCACCACCAGGATAAGCCACTATTAATGTGGTCTTAGATAACACTCCCTCTCCGCTACCGGATACCGCCGGGGCGTATATTGTGATGGATTTAATATAGCTGTAATTCGGTAACCCTGAATCACTAATCGCGGCAGCCGGTATTAGTATAAACGCCAACAAGATAATCAAAGAAGCAGGTGTAGCATACCTATACCCATGCATACACCGCACCTCCTAAGTTCACAAATAATTTTATTTTGAAAACAGTGTTTATACGCCTTTCCACGATGTAGAATAGGGATCGGTAAGTTTGAAACCGCTTTAAGGCGAAATAGCGGTGTTTTCAAACCGTTCTCCGTCCACGGTTTTCTGGGTCTTTGTGGGGTGGTTTATCATGGTTCCTCCCCGGCTCCCTCCCCCGTAGACAGCCATGGGTCCCGGGGAGCTAAGGAGTCGCCAATAGACTCGTGTTCTTAGCTTACAAATTTAAACGGGTAAAGCAGGGCAAGCATCCTGTAAAACCTTCAAACTAGAAACAGATATATACCCTAAAATGAATTAAAAATAGCGATCCCTACAAAGGTAGGGGATTGATGCTGAAGCCGACATAGTCTGATTCATTGATGAGGGGTCGATTAACTGAGAAAACGTTATCCAGGGGTGCAAAGCACGTGTGCTATCTCGATGTCCTTAAACTCTAACACCGCGATCTCCATGTTCTTCAATAAGAATCCATCCACATCAAGTATCCCACGCGTTGGGATTGATTCTAAAAGCTGACCTGTAATGGGTTCAGCCGAGCCTAAATTCAGCCATGTTATCAGGCTTGCATTCTCTAATATGGCATGCCTCCTCACTATAGGGGAAAGATATTCTTCTCTGTTGATAGATGCGTTGATGCCTGGGTGATAGGGCCCTGTAGCAGGCATTATAATTAGAATACCCCCTGTTTCCAGAGGGATTTTCATGAATACTGGAAACCTATATGCTCCGAAGCATCTAAGGCTCGGATGCTCGTGCCCTATTATAACTATATCCTTACCCGAGGTATCAACATATTCGTGTCCATGCACCAATAAAACCTTCTTATTGTTGACCACTACCTCAATAGAGTCAACAAACTCTACTTCCAACTTTTTAAGAACTGGTTTTATGAAGTTATCGTGATTACCTCTTACGACCTCTACCTCTTTAACACCTATATCCCTGATCCTCTTAACTAACTCGCCTACCTCCTCTCTTTCCTGTCTGAGTAGTCTATCAAACGCGTGCTTTAGATCCCCATTGATAACTATCTTATCTATCGTGATTACCTGGGATACCTGGTCAAGGTATTGGAGGACACGTTTCAACTGGATTCGCGGTATAAATATCCCCCCATATCCACTGCTGCCTCTGAGACTATATATCAACCCCCGTGAAGCCGCCTCCTCGAAGCCTAAGTGGAGATCAGCCATCAATAATGTCCTACTTGGTGAAATATAGAGGAAAGGTGTTCCAGCGACAACGTAGATCCCAGTATCTACCTCCTTGACTATAGGCCTTAACACCATGGATCTGACCTCCCCCTGTCCTGAGGGATGAGGTTCTTGGGTGGCTCATTGATTTTGAACTACATTCCCGGCTCTTGCCTGGTTTAGTCCTGGCCGGGTCTCCGGCCGGTTACCCCCATCCCTCTCCTACAGCTACCATCTAGGGCAACTTGACAGCAGTACCCATCAACATTTCATTATCCAGCTATAATGCAAGCACAAAACTTATAAGTTTTTACCGTCCTCACCCTAAAAGATAAGACTTCCAGCTGTAAACCATCTCCTTTAACCACGGGGAAAATAGTGAAGCGGGCCCGCCGGGATTTGAACCCGGGACCTACGGGTTAAGAGCCCGCCGCT